>JAHWKZ010000045.1 GCA_019347645.1 Gemmatimonadota bacterium
GATCGACACCTCCTCCCGCCAGTGCGGCACCACGAGCTGAGCGGCGAAGGGGACGAACAGCAGACCGGCTTGCCACCAGCTGAGGTTCCGGTCGCTGAGCAGCACCACGGCGAACAGTGACTGCGCCGCGGTCAGAAAGATCTCGACCCGCTGCTGGCGGTCGAGGACCAGCGGCTCGATGGCACCCGCCGAGATCGAGTAGACCAGCGAGATCGTCCCGATCAGAAGCGTCCACTGGTTCACCTTCGACGAGATGAGCGCCGACAGGGCCATGGTCGCGTGGCGCCGGAGCGTCCACATGGCGGCGATGATGAATTCGGGCGCCTCGCTGGCGAGCGGGGCGATCCACTGGACCAGCAGGAACTCGTCGATCCCGAAGTGCTCGCCGGTTTCGATCAGCGACTCGGCGAACGGCTCGGCGGCGAGGAAGATGACGGCGCCCGAGAAGACGAAGAGCGTGACGTTGACCACCAGGCGCCATCGGCGCCGCAGCTGGGCGATCAGGTGCGCCGGCCCGACGAGGTCGGGCTCCTCGGCGCCCAGCCGGGCGGTGCGCAGCAGGTACCAGACGAACAGGCCGACCAGTACGGCGATGTCCACCCACCAGAACTTGCCCAGCCACGCGATCACGAAGGCGTAGAGGGTGGCCAGGCCCAGGAACCGCACCGCGATCATGTCGGCCGACGCGAGACGGATCGCGCGGTTCCTCCAGCGGGCCCAGAAGAGCCACACCACCACCGGCCAGCCCAGCCCCACCAGCAGGCGGTTCGCGCCGGTCATGTTCGCCGCGGCGTAGTGGCCGTAGATGGGGTCGTCGGCGGCCCGCCACGCGAAGTACAGGTCGACGGCGTACTCCGGGAGGATCGCGATCAGCGCCAGCACCGCGAGTGCGAAGGCCTGGCTGACCTCCATCTGGGCCACCTCGGCGGCCCACGACAGCAGGAAGGCGGCCCCGAGGACGGCACCGCCGAAAGCCATCGCCTCGACGGGCGGCGAAGCCGAGAGGCCGGCCGCTTGCCAGACTAGGCTCGGGACCGTGAGGAGGACCGCGCCGACCAGCCAGGCGACGCGCCCGAACGACCTCATCCCTCGGCCGTGTCGGTGACCGGGCGGGAGACACGATCCCACCAGGCGAGCATGGCCTCGGCGGTCTCGGGCGGGGCGTCGACGTGGGGCCAGCGTCCGGTCCCGGGGACGACCTGCTGGGGGAGGTCGGGCCGGACCGCCCGGTAGGTCTCCGGAGCGGCCGGGTTCGTCCGCGCTTCGGCGCTCCACAGGGCCAGGGCGGGAGCGCCGAGCCGGGACAGGGCCGGTCGGGGGTCCCACGCCAGGTCCCCGACCCACAGCGACCACAGCGCCCAATGGCTGTCCGGCTGGCGGGCGAGGCGGTGGAGCTCGTCGGCTCGCTCGTCCAGATCGGCCGGCTCGGCGGCGAGGTCGATCGAGAGCGCGTGCCTGCGCCATCTCCGGGCCGCGTGGAGGGCGTGGTACGCCTCGCCGAAGGGCGAGCGGAGGAGCTGGTAGGCGAGTGGCCGCCAGGTGGGGCGCTCGATCACGCCCGGCCCCTCGGGCTCGGGCGGGGCGAGCAGCACGACCCCCCGGACGGCGTCGCCGAGACGGACGGCGGCCTCCACGGCGTAGGCCGCGGACAGGCCGCTCCCGACCAGCACGGTCGGCTCGTCGATCGAGTGGCGGACGAGCTCGACGATCGCGTCGAAGAACAGGTCCGGCCCGAATCGCATCGCCGGACGGCCGGAGCGCCCGAAGCCGGGGAGGTCGGCGAGGTGTACGGTCCACTCGCCGGCCAGTCGGTTGGCCAGGGGCTCCATCTCGAGGCCCGAGGCGCCGGTGTAGAGGTCGTGCAGCAGCAGGGCGGGCGGTCCCTGTCCCCGCGCGGCGAGGAAGATCTCGGCGTGGCGCCAGCCGTAGCGGCGGGGGTCGCCGGCGGGCGGAGCCGGTGGCTCGGGTGGGGTGGCGCGCAGCGCCCGCGCGGCCGCAGCCGCCACCGCGGTCGCCGCCATCGCGCCGCCGATCAGCTTTCGTCCGAGTCCCATCGCCGCGCGAACGATAGGGACCGGTGGAGGTGGCAGCAACATCGCCCGCGTTGGCGGAGCCGAGGAGGAATCATACCTTCGGTGGGACATGTCGTCCGACCGCGATTCCTCCCCCGATCGTCGCGCCCGCCTCCGCGAAGAGTGCCTGGGCCACCTCGACGCCCTGTACGGCGCCGCGCTCCGGATGACGAAGAACCGGCAGGACGCGGAGGACCTCGTTCAGGAGACCTACCTCAAGGCGGTCCGTAACCTCGACCGGTACCGCGAGGATGCGGGCTGCAAGCCGTGGCTGTTCCGAATCCTCACCAACACCTACATCGACCTCTATCGCAAACGGAAGCGGCGTCCCCACGAGGTCGAGTTCGACGACGAAGGGGCGACCGGCATCTACGACCGGATCGTCCTTTCCTTCCCGAGCGAGAAGGAGGAAGGCCCGCTCCACAGCCCGGGCGGTCTCGACGATTTCCTCCACCGCTTCATGGCCGACGAGGTGAAGGCGGCAATCGACGAGCTGCCCGACGTCTTCCGGGAGCTGATCGTCCTGCGCGACATCGAGGGGTTCTCGTACCGGGAATGCGCCGAGATGCTCGAGATCCCCATCGGCACGGTCATGAGCCGGCTCCACCGCGGCCGCAAGTCGCTCCAGGAGCGGCTGTGGGACTACGCCGCGGAGAAGGGGTACGTCTCGCCCGAGGAGGAGGAGGCCGCGTCGTGATCCGCGAGATCTCGTGCCAGGAGGCCGCGCGGTACGTCTACGGGTACCTCGACGGGGAGCTCGAGCCGAGGACCCGCGCGGAGTTCCTCCAGCACCTCGAGGCCTGCCGAAAGTGCTTGGGAGCGGTGGAGTTCGAGCGCCGGGTGATCGACTTCATCCGGGACCGCGGGTCATCCGAGAGCCCGTCTCCAGGCCTGAGGGACCGGGTGCGGCGGCTGTTCGAGGCGGGAGCCGGCGCCGGCAACGGCGGGAGCGTCACCCGGGAGAGGTGACCTCGGCCTCGGGCTGGATCCTCCGGCCGCGGACGAATCCCCCTACCACTGTCAGATCGGATACGGCCTCTCCCCGACGCCGGTCTATACTCGCACCCGCACCGGGCCGGCGGGGAGGAGCGGGATGATGGATCTTCGAAAGCTGCCCGAAGTGATGCCGGACGACGCCGACGAGCGGGTCGCGGCGATCTACGACGACGTCAAAGGCTGCCTCCACGTGCCGTTCGTCAACTACCTGTTCCGGGTGCTGGCGAACGATCCGGCGGACCTGGAGCGATCCTGGCTTGCGCTCCGTCCCTGGGTCCTCTCGCGGAAATTCGAGGAGCGCGCCGATCGCCTACGTCGAGCCGCGGCTCCCGAGGAGGATCCCGAGCCTCTGGACCTCGGGGCACGTGCACCCGAGAGCGCCGGCCGGATCGCCGCCTTCAACGCCACGATCCACGGCGTGCTCCCGAGGCTCCTCCTGATCGCCACGGGATTGGCCGAGGGAGTTCCCGTGGGTGCGCACCCGGGCGAGAGGATCGAGCCCGGCATCCCCGACGAGGCGGAGTCGATCCCGATGGTGGCGGTGGACGAGGCCGAGGGTCGGCTGGCCGAGCTGTTCCACGACATCCGCGAGCGCCACGGCCACCCGGGCGTGGCCTCGTGGTATCGATCCCTGGGGAACTGGCCCGATCTTCTCGAGGAGGTGTGGTCGCGGCTCTCCCCGCGGGTCGGATCGGAGGCCTACGTCCGCCGCCGGGAGGCGCTCGTCGACCTCGCCGCGGCGAGCTGGCGCGGCCTCGACGGGGAGCGTCACCACCGCGTCATCGACGATCCCGACCTCGAGGGTGTGGTACGCAGCTTTCGGGACCGACTGATCCCCGATCTGCTGATCGACGTGAGCTACGTGCGCGCGGCGACCCCGGTCGCGGCCGGATCCCCGCCGATGGAGGGCTGATGGAGAGTCGTACCACCGAGGTCGACGGTCTGACGATGCGGTGGAAGGAATCCGGCGAGGGGACACCGCTCGTCCTCGTCCACGGCATCCCCACGAACCCCGACCTCTGGCGTCACGTGATCCCCCGGATCGAAGGCGCCCGGTGTCTGGCGTGGGAGATGGTCGGCTACGGCCGCTCGATCTCCGAGGGGCGGGAGCGACCGATCTCGGTGGCGCGCCAGGCCGACTACCTCCTCGACTGGCTGGACGCGCTGGGGATCGAGCGGGCGATCCTGGCGGGGCACGACCTGGGTGGAGGCGTCGTCCAGATCACGGCCGTGCGCAGGCCCGAGCGCTGCGCCGGCCTGTTGCTCACCAACGCCATCGGCTACGACTCGTGGCCGATCCCGAGCGTGAAGGCGATGCGGGCCCTCGGGGGCCTCGTGGCGCGGCTGCCCGACGCCGCGTTCGCCCGGGTGGTCCGGCTGTTCCTGCTGCGGGGTCACGACGACCGGGACCGCGCGCGCGAGGCGTTCGACCACCACTTCCCGCCCTACGAGGAGACGGACGGCGCCGCGGCCTTCGTGCGTCAGGTCCGCTCGCTCGACGTCCGCGATACCCTCGCCGTGGCCGACGACCTCCCGCGGATCGACGTCCCGGCGCGGATCGCGTGGGGCGCCGCCGACCAGTTCCAGAAGGTCGAGTACGGGCGCCGCTTCGCCCGCGACCTGGGGGCCCCGCTCCACGAGATCGAGGGTGGCAAGCACTTCACCCCCGAGGATCACCCCGAGCCGATCGCCGAGCCGCTCGTCGAGCTGATCGACGAAGTCCTGCAACGTGAACGAGGAGATGCGCCATGAACGTCGTCACCGGTACCCCCCAGACCCGCACCGAGCACGCCACCGGTCCCGCGGTGATCGGCTTCCTGGCGAGCATGGGCATCCCCGCGATGATCGGAGTCGTCGGGTTCCTGTCGCTGGGTGTGGACGCGATCTCGTGGGTGGGCGCCATCGTCTGGGGCATCGTCGCCACGGTCGCCTTCACGCTGGTCACCATGATGGGGAAGGCGATGGGGATGACCCGGATGGACCTGCTCGACCTGCTGGGGAGCATGTTCGTCCGCCCGGGGACGGCCGCCTCCAAGGGCCTCGGATCCGTCATTCACCTGATGAACGGGGCGCTGCTGGGGATCGGCTGGGCGTACGGGTCCGGCCTGGCGGGTTGGCCGACGAACTGGATCACCGGACTCGCCTGGGGTCTGCTCCTCTGGGTTCTCGCGCTGGTGATGATGAGCACCATGGGAACCGTCCATCCGGCGATCCGCCGCGGAGAGCAGGACGACCCGGGATTCGCGGCCACGAACTTCGGTCGGATGACACCGATGGGCAGCTTGGTGGGGCACGCGGTCTACGGCATCGTGCTCGGGGCCGGGTACCAGGCCTGGCCGATCGGCTGAGCTTCCGCTCCCTCGCGCGCGGCCCGTCCTCGTCCGCCGCGGATCGGAATACGAGGCCGCGCGACGCCGTCCTAGCCGACGAGACGAGAGCTCGATTCTTCGAGCGCCGAGGATCTTCTTGTCGGTGCACGAATCCCTGAAAAGGACGGACCGATGCGAACGCGACGCACGCTCATGACGGCGCTCGCCGTCACCTTGACGACCTTCGGAACCGCGCATGCCCAGGCGGACCTCGAGGCGCTGGTCGAGATGGCGCCCTACCGCGGCTACCTCGCCGCCCACGCCGGCCTGCAGGACCCGCCGCCGCTGCTGGGGGGACCGGTCACCGTCGAGATCTCCCAGGACGGCGGCGGCGTCTTCGTCGGCCTGCCCGACGAGCGGGAGCTCGATCCCGACGTGTTCGGAACGCCGGAGATGCCCCGCGCCTTCGCCGGCACGCCGGGGATCAACGGCGTCCCGCCCCCCGCGCGCGGAATCGAGGGCGGTCGGTACACGGAGATGAAGACCAAGTCGCCGTTCGGGGACGCGCACGTGACGATGGGCGGCGCCTCGCTATCGATCGACGCCGTGGACGCCACCGCGGTGGACGGGGCGAACAGCGACGACCGGGTGAGCTTCCAGGCGACGTGGGAGGACGACGCGGGGAACGCCTACGCCGTCCGGTGCTGTGAGATGCTGGCGACCCGCGGAGTCGAGTTTCCCACCTTCGGTGGCGTGGTCACCAACCACGTCCTCCACGGCTCCACGCGGATCGGCACCGCCCTGATGCCCACCGAGTACGTCTACTTCGCGTTCTGGGGGATGGGCGAGGTGCTGAAGAACGGCGAGGTCGTGGCCGCGCCGCGATTGGTCCACGGCATGCTCACCGAGTACGTCCGCGCCGAGGGGTACAGCCTCGCTTCCGACCGCGAGGTCACCCCGAACCGGACCCACTTCCACCTGATGGTGCCGCCGATGAGGCCCGACATGGAGGCCGGACGGTTCGTGCACGAGGACGTGCCGACGGGATTCACGCTGCCGAACGGCATGGAGCTCCCGTTCTGGCACGTGATGTTCGAGAACCTGGACGTGCGGGCGACTCGCGGCGGCGGGACGGCCGGCCGGTGAGCCGGAGGGGCGCGATCGCGCGAGCGGCGGCCGGCGTGGTGGCGACGCTCGCCGCCGCCGTCGCGCTGACCGCATCCGACGGCGGACCGTCGGTCGAGCCGGGTGCGCTGGTGACGATGGTGGGCGTGGAGTTCCAGCCCGACAGCGTGGTGATCCACGCCGGGGAGACGCTGGAATGGCGCAACGACTCGAAGCTCACCCACACCGTCACCGCCGATCCAGAGAAGGCGGCCGTCTCGGAACATGTCCGGCTCCCGGAGGGAGCGGAGACGTTCGACTCCGGGAACCTGGCCCCCGACGAGTCCTACCGCCGGGAGTTTGCGGTCCCCGGCGTCTACGAGTACTTCTGTATTCCCCACGAGGCCGCTGGCATGGTGGGGAAGATCGTGGTGAAGCCGGCGAAGTGAACGAGGATTCGAAGGAGGGGGAGATGGCCAAGGAGCTGCGCTGCGGCGAAATCATCGACGGATGCGAGAAGGTGATTCGCGGAGAGACCGAGGAGGAGGTCATGACCCGGGGCGCCCAGCACGCGCGCGAGGCGCACGGGGTCGAGGAGATGGACGAGCGGACGGCGGAGAAGGTCCGGAGCGCGATTCGCGAGGCGTGATCGGGAGACCGGCGGGCGGGCCTTCGCGGCTCGCCCGCTCCATTACTCGAATAGACTCCTAGGAGTGGCGCGGCGTGGACCGGCCGCGATCTTCCTTCCATGGCCTACATCGACGACTCCGCCGACTCCCCCGCCCATCTCTCCCTCGATCACATCCTTCGGGTCTCCGCCGTGAACCCGGCCGCCCTCCGGGCGCACCGGAACTTCTATCGCGCGCTCGTCCACGCCCCCGGCCCGCTCTCGCGGGTACGGCGCGAGATGATCGGGGTGGCGGTGAGCCGCATGAACGGGTGCCATTATTGAGTGCGGCATCACGGGGCGGCGCTCCGTGCTCTCACGACGGAAGCGGACTGGGCGGTCGACTTCGAACGCGACTGGAGGGAGACCCTCGACCGCCTCGACCCGGCCGACCGTGCCCTCCTCGCCTACATGGAGAAGCTCACGCTCGACCCGGCGACCGTAGGGGCCGAGGACGTCGAGGCGCTGCGGGACGTGGGCTTTGACGACCGGATGATCCACGACGCGGCGGCGGTGACCGGCTACTTCGCGTTCGTCAACCGGCTGGCCGACGGGCTCGGCGTGGAGCTCGAATCGTACTGGGAGGATTCCTGAGCCGAGGGCCGGGTGGGTCCGATCGGCGGAGCTCAAGATTCCCGTGGGCCGAGATCGCGTTGACGACGAGCTGGATCCAGGCGGTGACGACGGGGAAGAGTCCCACCGCCAGGGCGACCCCGAGGAGGATCTCGAGCACCCCGGCGGTCTAGACCCCGAGGGCACCGACGTCCAGGCCGTAGAAGTTGGAGAAGATCCCGACCGATCCCTCGGTGGCGAGGAGCTTGTCGAGCCCCCAAACGGCGAGGAAGAGGCCCATCCCGATCCGGAGGATCGGCAGCGACCAGGGCGAGCTCAGCGGGCGGTTCATGGGTCGGCTCCCGGTTGGCGTCAGAAGAACACTTCCACGACGACGTCGTGGCTGCGATCGATGAACGATCGCGACCCGTCCGGCTCCTCGCGCGTCCAGTGGTCGTACTCCCAGAGGAGGACGAACCGTTCGGCGGGGGACCAGGCGAGGCCCGGCTGGTGGATCCACTCCTCGGCGTCCGAGGAGTACTCCACCCGACTATGATTATAGTAGGCCGAGAGGGAACGCCAGCGTACCCGAGCCCCGGCGAGCACGTAGTCGCCCTCGAGATCCGGATCCGGCGACGAGCCGTCGGCGTCGCGGCTCAGGACCTCGGCGTACGCCTCGCCCCAGGGCCAGGCGAGCCAGGCGTCGATGGCGGCGTCGCGGACCGCGGTCTCATCGAAGCCGTCGTCCTCGAGCTCCTTGCGGGCCCACGAGCCGCCGAGCCCCGCCTCCCATCCCGGCCGCGGGCGCCAGAGGGGGGCGACCCGCAGGTGGACCTGCTCGCGTTCGTCGACCTCGTCGAAGGTCTCCGGGTCGCGGCCCGGCAGCGCGCCGTTCAGGCCGTCGTCGTCGGGGAGCCACTGGGCCGCGTACGTCACCGCCCACCGCTCTGCCTCGCGCGAGCCTTCGTACGAGAGGCCGAAGTCGGGGTCGAGCTTGAGCCCGTCGAAGTAATGGACGTTGCCGAAGAACGAGCCGTCCCAGAACCGCCCGCCGAGGGCGTACACCTTGCCCGCCTTGAGCCGCCCCCCGGGAGCGTCCCACCAGCCGTACGCCTCCTGGGCCCACACGGTCGTGTCGTAGAACTCGCGCAGCTCGGTGTCGCGGATCCGGAGGAGACCGTGGAACCCGAAGCGCTGGCCGGCGATCCCCTCCGTCTCGACATCGACCCCGATACCGAGCGTGTAGAGCTCGATCCGGCCTTCCCCGTCCACCGGCGCGAAGCCGAAGAGCTGGACGTATCCCGACCATTCGACGCGGGTCGAGTCGGCGTCCTGGGCCGCGGCGGGGATCGCCGAGAGGAGGATCGCGGCCGCCAGCGAGGGCGAGTGGAGAGGTCTCAGCGGGGGACCTCCGCCGCCACCCGCTCGAGAGCCTCGCCGGCGCGGAGGCGACCCCAGGCCCAGGCCGTCAGGTACAGTCCGGTGGCGAGCGCGAGGCCGCAGAGGTTGGCGCCCAGCAGCGCCGCGTAGGCCCCGTCGCCGATCGTCAGGGCGTCTGGCCAGACGCCCGCGATCAACGCCGCCCCGACGCCGATCCCGGTCCAGAACGCCAGATGGAAGGCGGTCTTCGGGGCGGGGCCCAGCCGGTGGAGGCAGACGATCGGCGCGAGCCCGAGCACCATCGTCCCGCTGATCGTGGTCGCCTGGAGGATGGTCGCCCCCGAGAGGAGCGGCAGCGAGCCGAGCGCCGCGCCGGCGACCATCGCGGCCCGCCCGACGGCCACGCTCCCCGCCCACGAGGCGGCGGATCCCTTCGCCGTCGTCGGGACGTCGACCGCCACCCACTTCGCCAGCGCGGCGAACGTCGAGTCGAGCGTCGAGCCGGCGGAGGTCATCATGACGAGGTTCATGGAGACGAGCACCCCGACGCCGAACGCCGCGGCGACGGCGCGCGGGGCGTCGTCGGCGATCTCGATTCCCGCCAGGTACGCGTGCACCCCGATCAGCGAGAAGGCGAGGATCAGGACGATCCCGGCGACCCCCGCCCAGCCGAACGACCGGCGCACGGTGGAGACGGGGACGATGAACGCGCGGTCGGTGAGGACGGGGTCGTGGAACGGGTAGCTGAAGACCTGGAGCAGCGCCACCAGCAGCAGGTCCAGCCCTCCGGCCAGCGTCCACTCGCCCGCGGTCACCAGGCGCGCGGCGCCGCTCTCGGGGAGGACGGCGAAGCCGACGAGGGCCAGGAGGAACGTCACCAGCGCGAGCTGGACGGCGTCGGTGACGATCGAGGAGCGCAGCCCCCCCTTCAGCGAATAGGCCAGGGTCAGGAGCGTGAACGCGGCCGCGGCGGCGTAGAATCCGGCGCTCCCCTTCTCGCCGAAGTACGTCCCCACGACGATCGTGTTGCTCCACACCTCGTTGTAGAGCCGGATCAGGATCGCGAGCAGGAAGGCTGCCGCCGCGGCGCGTCCGAAGCGGGCGACCAGGAAGCCGGCGAGGCTGGTGGCGCCGGTAGAGCGCCGGATCGAGCCGAGGACGACGCCGGCCAGCGGGATCGACAGGTAGTACCCGGCGTAGGCGACTCCGCCGACCATCCCGAAACGGGCACCGAGGTCGGCCGCGTTGGTGATCGATTTGGCGAAGATCCACGTCACCAGGACACTCGCCGCCAGCAGGACCGGGCCGACCTCGCGGGCGGCGTCGCCCGTGCCGCGGAAGA
>JAHWKZ010000046.1 GCA_019347645.1 Gemmatimonadota bacterium
GGCCCGCGGTGGGTTTGGGGTTGGTGGGGCGCGGCTAAGGCTGGGGGGCGAGGGCGAGCTGCGCGCTGACTCGGTCGGTGGAGTCGCGGGTTCTTGGGGGCGGGGATCCCGCCGGCACGCGTGTGACGCTGCCCGGCGTGGATAATCGACGCGCCTCCGCGGTGGGTCGTCGCAGCCCCCCTGTGCTGCGACGACCAGGGCGCCTCGTCGGCTCGCCGTGATCCACTACGGCTTTGGCTATTTAAGGCGAGCCGACGGCCTCCCCGGCCCCGGCGGGGCATGCCTCGCTACGGTCGCAGCGTCACTTCCGTCACTTTCCCCGCTTCCACCCGGACCTTCCGGTACACCCGCTCGCCGTCGATCTCCACGCCCAGCACGTGATCGCCGGGCGTCACGTCTCCGATCGCGAAGTTCTCGCCGAAGACGGCGTCGGCACGAGCCCGGTCGCGGTACGACTCGGCGAAGGAGAACGGCGTCTCCCGGGGGAGCGGCTTTACGACGCCGTAGACCCGGGCGCCCGGGACGAGGCGACCGGCGGCGTCCTCCACGCGGCCGGCGATCGCGCCGGTGCGGGGGATCGGTTCGAGCCACAGCTCCGGGTTCACGGTGTACGGCGGGTAGCGCCGCTCGGGATCCACGACCGCCGAGGGATCGTCGTCGGGCGTTACGTGGATCTCGAGGTGAAGGTGGTCGTTGGTCGCCCGACCGGTGCTGCCGACGTGGGCGATCAGCCGGCCCGCTTCCATCCGCTTCCCCTCCGCCACCGCGAGATCCGCGTTGTGGTAGTAGGTGGACCACACGCGACGGCCGTCGAGCGTCCGGTCATGGAGGATGGCGACGGTGTTCGAGCCCGCCTCCGCCGGCCCGGCGAAGGCGACGACCCCCGCGCCGATCGCCCGCACGGCCGTCCCCTCCGGGTCGTTGAACTCCACGCCCTGGTGTTGCTGGAAATTTCCGCCCATGGTCGAGCAGTAGAGATACGTCTGGTCGAGGTACGGGTTGTCGTCCGGCGAGATCGGCCGGCGGAACCAGAAGTGGGCGCGACCCCCCACCGCCGCGATCTCGCCGCCCGGGTCCGGATAGTCGCGAAAGGCGCCCTGCCACTCCAGGATCCGGCGGACCAGCGGGTGACCGGGGTCCGCGATCCGTCCCGGCGGATCGGCGGCGAAGGCGGCGTCCCGACCGGCCGCCATGGCTCGAGCGTGTCGCCACCCGCGGCCGCCGTCGGAACTCTCGGAGACACCGCGGAGGTGGCTCAGGCGGACGATCGGGGGGCCGTCCTCCAGAGGTTCGATGTCGAGGCCGAGCAGGTACTTGCTCGGCAGGTGATTCTTCTCCGTCACCTCGCGCCAGGTGGCGCCGTCATCGGCGGTGATCCGGAGACCGTCGGCGGTCGCCACGTATACAGTGTCCCCCACGGCGCGGATCCCGTCGGGGGCGACGTACAGCCAACGCGGACCCAGCTCCTCGAACGTCCAGTTGCGCCACGTCCGGCCCCCGTCCCGTGAGACTCCCCACCCGTTCCCCACGGTCCCGTACCACACCTCCCCGGGCCCGAACGCGAGGGCGTTCACGAAGTCCCACGAGATCCTGCCCTGCGCGTCGCGGGTGAGCCGCTCCCAGACGTCACCCCGCCCGTCGCGGCTGACGTAGATCCCCTCGCCGTACGTCCCCACCCAGACCGAACCGTCCGGCGCGGCCGCCACGGTCAGCACGTGCGTCCCCCATCCCGATGGATCCGGAAGCGGCGATCCGCGCTCTGCCTCGGTCACCGGGTGCACCCCCTCGCGTCAGAAATCCTCCAGATAGCGTACCTCCCCCTGGGGCCCGATCAGGGCCATGCGGATCCACCCCGGTGGCTCGTCGAAGTCGAATCCCTCCAGCTCGTAGCGCGTGTACTCCCGCATCAGCCGGAACGCCCGGCCCGCCTCCTCCGTCTTCCAGAACTCGATCGTGTCGATCAGGAGTGGTTCGTCGGGACAGACGGCGAAGATCTGGACCGGCCGGTGGACGCGCGCCAGAGCGCGCTCCGTGATCGTTCGCTCGGCCGCCTCGCGCATCGCCTCCGCCGACCCCGATGGGGAGGTCGAGGTCTCCGCCGACGCCGTCGATCCGCCGGCGGCCTCCCGAAGCGCCGCCAGCTCGTTGTAGAGATAGACGTCCTTCAGGGCCTTGCGCTCGAGGGCCCCCTGTCGAATCGCCATCACCCGCTCGAGGCGCTGGAGGATCCGGTAGACGTCGGCGCGAGCGGTGAACGACGCGTTCAGCGGTAGCACGAACAGGAGGTCGCACTTCTCGATCCCGGTGCCGAAGTAGATCGGGAGATTGTCGATCACCCCGCCGTCCTCGAACAGCTCGTCACCGATCCGCACGTGTTCGAAGAGCGGGGGGAGGTCCATGGACGCGAAGACGGCCTCCCGCAGGTCGGCCAGCGAACGCGTCCTCGTCCAGCGGTCGGGGGGCACCAGGGGGCGTCGCCGACCCGTGGCGTTCTCCACGTCCTCCAGGCTCTCGCGATTGGTCGAGAACTCCAGATGGGCCCGCTCGACGTTGGTTCGGGTGAAGTAGAATCGGGCGCTTCCTGGAGCGTCGGGCTCGGCCATCGCGCGCAGCAGCCGCCGACGGGCCTCCGGATCGTCCTCGAAGAGAGTCCGGAACGCGCGCCGCCAGGGATCCGCCGACAGGACGAAGTTCCGCCGCGCCGGCACCCAGTAGGTCGGCGCCACCACCTCGGAGAGGCGGATCCGGCTCCACCACGCGCGGCAGATGCTGTCCTCGCCGCCGATCCGGCCGGCGAGCCAGAAGCAGGCGTTCCACGCTCCGATCGAGGTCCCGGCGATCGCCTTCACGCGCCCGATCGCCTCGCGTTCGACGAGGAAGTCGTGGATCGCCGACAGAGCGCCGGCCTGATACGCTCCTTTCGCGCCCCCGCCCGCGAGGACGATCCCGATGCGCTCGTACCGCCCCAGCGGGCGGTCGGGTAGAGACCCCGGCGGTCTCGACGCCGGGCCGGGGGGACGGTGCCATCGGACGGATCGCGGCGGCAGGATCCGGTAGAAGGCGGTGGCGCCCCACAGCGCGGCGAGGAGCCCGGCGGCCGCCAGGGCCAGCGTGGCCGAGGCCTCCAGGAGCACCGGCAGGTGGAGCGCCTCCCACACGGCGGCCGCTCGGGGCGGTCGCCACGTCGAGACCGCCGGGGCGACGCGCTCGAGCGTCCACGGGAACGCCACGATCAGCCAGGCGACGGCGATCGTCAGGAAGGCGAGGCTGAAGCGCCGGCTCAGCCGGACGAACAGCCATTGGTAGGTCAGGCTCGAGGTCATCGGCCGGCGACCCTCCGGCCCATCGCGGCCCCCCTAATCCGAAGCCCGTTCCGCGGTGGCGGCGCCTCTCACGGACGCGAGGAGCGCCCGCCCCACCTCGGCGCCGGTCAGGATCCCCGCGAAGCGTTCCGCTCCGGGCCCCACGGCGAAGATCGGAACGAGCTCCGCGGTGTGTCCCGTGGTCGCCCAGCGGGCGCGATAGCCGTCCCCCGCGGACTCCAGCGAGAGGCCGCCGGTCTCGTGGTCGCCGACGACGACCACGAGCGTCTCCGGATGCTCCTCCCGGTATTCCAGAGCGGCGCGGACGGCGAGGTCCGTCGCGACGATCTCCGCGACGATCGTCGCGAGCGGGGCGTTGTCGTGTCCGCGGTGATCGGTGTGCTCGTTCTCGACCAGGAGGAAGAATCCCTTGGGATAGGCGTCGAGGACGGCCAGGGCGGTCCGGACCATGTCCGTCAGCGACGGCTCGCGAGTCGAGGGATCGGCGATCGAGTCGATATCGAAGAACCCGACGAGTCGTTCGGGCGGATCCCGGCGGGCGGCGGCCAGCTCGTCCGAGGAGCGGACGATCGTGTGGGTTCGCGCCAGCTCTCCGATCAGGTCCCGGCCATCGGGCCGAACGGCCGGGTCGAACAGCGCCGCGCCGTCGCCGAGGAGGACGTCGACCCCCGAGGAAGCCAACTGCCGGGCGATCTCCAGGAGGGAGTCGCGCCTCGAGACGTGGGTGGCGAAGGCGGCCGGCGTGGCGTCGACTACATAGGTGGTCGTGGCGAGGCCCGTCCCGAGGCCCGCCGTCCCGGCGGCCTCGAGCACGGTGATGCGCGGCTGCGAGTCGGATCCCACCCCGACCGCGCTCGGGAACGATGTCTCGCCGATGGCGAAGGCGGTGGCCGAAGAGGCGCTCTCGGGCTCGAGCCCGGAGAGGTTACGGGTGTCGACCAGACCGACGACGGGGAACTCGGCGATCACCAGGTCGTGGCCCTCGAGCACGGCCGCGCTCCAGTACGCGATCCCCGCGCCGTCGGCCACGAACAGGACCAACCGACGAGAGGGCGCCACTTCGGTGCCATCCTGCGCGGCGACTCCGGGCGCCAGCACGGCGAGGGCGATCAGCGCGGCGAGGAGACGGACCAGCACGGCGGCGAATCTAGGAGGACCGCCGGCCGGGCGCCCGCTCCCCGTGGAACGCGGGTGGCCGCATCCGGTAGCAGGGGAGAGGCGGGTCCCGAGACGCGCCGCTACTTTCGCGGCAGGAGGGGAGATGAGCGAGAACCCACGAGTGCCGTCCCACGACGAGGAGGAGGCTCCCCGGCCCGACCTCCGCAAGCTGGGCGAGTTCCTGAGGGGCCCCATCGACATCCGCTCGCTCGTCCTGACCGGGATCTTCGTCCTGCTGCTCTTCTACACCCTCTACTTCGCCCGCACCTTCTTCCTGCCGATCGTCCTCGCGGGGCTTCTCAACTTCCTGCTCTCTCCGGCGGTCCGCGGCCTCAAGCGACTGAGGATTCCGGAGACGGTCGGGGCGGGGATCGTCCTGCTGGTCCTGCTCGCCACGGTGGGATACGGGATCTACCGCCTCTCGGGGCCGGCCGCCGAGTGGATCGACAAGGCGCCCCAGGGATTGCAGAGGATCGAGTTGCGGATCCGCGACATCCAGCGTCCGGTCCAGGAGGTCCAGAGGGCCGCCGAGCAGGTCGAGGAGCAGGTCGGTCGCCTGGCGGGGCGGGATGGCGGGACCCAGCAGGTGCAGATCGAGGGGGACGGCCTCACCGAAGCGATCCTCGACCGGACCAGCGAGTTCCTGGGGAGCGCGCTGGTGATGATCGTGCTGCTCTACTTCCTGCTCGCCTCGGGCGACCTGTTCCTGAGGAAGCTCGTCCGGGTCCTGCCGCGGCTGGAGGACAAGAAGCGGGCGATCGAGATCGCCCGGATGACCGAGCGGCACGTCTCGACGTACCTCGGCACGATCACGCTGATCAACGTCGGCCTCGGAGTCGTGGTGGGGTTCGCCATGAAGGCGGTCGGGATGCCGAACCCCGTCCTGTGGGGCGTTCTGGCGGCGGTGTTGAACTACGTCCCCTACCTCGGGCCGATCGCGACGGCGGGCATCCTCACCCTCGTCTCCCTGCTGACGTTCGAGGACTTCGGCCGGGCGCTGGTCCCGCCGGCCGTCTATCTGGCGATCAACTTCCTCGAGGGATCGTTCGTGGCCCCCACCCTGCTCGGCCGGAGGCTGACGCTCAACCCCGTGATGGTCTTCATCGGGCTGATCTTCTGGGGCTGGCTGTGGGGGATCCCCGGCGCGCTCCTGGCGGTCCCGATCCTGGCGACGTTCAAGATCTTCTGCGATCACATCGAGCCCCTCAGCCCGATCGGGGAGTTCCTGGGCCGCTGAGGCCGGTGTCCTTAGATCTGGAGGGCGAGGAAAAGGGCGCTGGCGGCGGTCATGCAGAGGATGCCGGCGACGGCCCACCACCGCAGCCAGCGCCCGGGGCGGAGGCCGGGCTCGGCGAGGTCGCGAGTGACGCACCAGTAGTTCAGCGCGAAGGTGATCGGGGAGATCAGGAAGCTGGCGACCGCGGCCACCGTGACCAGCAGGACCGGGTCCCTCAGCCATGCGATCTCCGCCAGCGCCAGGACGAGACAGACGGCGAGGAAGGACCAGTACCATCGATCCTCCATCGGGCTCTCGGGAAGGTCGGGTCGGCTCTCCCGCTCGAGGGAGCGCAGCCGCCGAACGGTGGCGGAGAACGCCCTCGGGAAGCCGTCCATCACGCCGTACGTCGACGACCACATCCCGAAGAACGCCGCCAGCAGGAAGGGTCGGAGCGCCCAGTCACCGAGGACGTCGGTGTAGAGTCGCGCGATCGTCACCGCCACCTCGCCCCCCTCGGGGATCGACCCCGTCGGACGCAGCACGGCGGCTCCGAGGACGACGAACATCAGCGCGAGCACGAACGAGAGGCCGTACCCGGCCGCGAGGTCCGCCCGCGCGATCGAGAAGACCCGGGAGGCGTGGTCGTCGCCTTCCTCCGCCCGCAAGCCGGCACGCTCGGCCCACGCCTCGCGCCGCTCCAGCGCCCACAGCGAGTGCCATATCGAGACGTCGAGGCCGGTCGGCATCCATCCGAGGATCGCGGCCACCAGGACGACGGAGCCCTCCGGGAGCCGGGGAACGATGAAGCCCTCCCACGCCGAGGCCGGTGGAGGGGTGGCCAGGAAGGCGACCGCGGTCATGGCGGCCAGGCCGAGCAGCATCGCCTTGCTCAGCGCCGAGAGGCCGTCGAACCGGCCCGTCCACAGGAGCGCCACGGTCAGGAGTCCCAGCACAAGCGCCCAGATCGGCATCGGGAGAGCGGGCAGCGCGGCACGGGCCACCACCGCCGAGACGCCGAGTACGCCGGCGAGGACGCTGAATCCCTGGATGACGGTGCCGGCCAGGAACGCCCAAAGCGCCCAGCCCCCCGGTCCCGGCACGCGGGCGTATCCGTCGAGGAGCGATGTGCCGGTGGCCACCGCGTAGCGGGGCCCGAAGTCGAACGCCGGATACTTGAACAGATGCGTGAACGGAACGAGCCACAGCAGCGCGTATCCGAACGCCGCGCCGGCGGTGGGGGCGAGCACCAGGTGGCTGGCCCCGATCGCGGTGGCGGCCATCACCAGACCCGGGCCGAGCCAACGGGCGACGTCGAGGCGACGGCCCCAGCCGGGACGCTCCGTCACGGGCCCTCGACGCCGAAGGGCCCTCGCGCGAGCGCCTCCGTCGGCCTACCTTCGAGGGCCATGGCTCGTCTCCCTCTCGCGTCCCTCCGGTGGATCGCCGGACCCGCTCTCGCGGTCCTCATGACCGGTTGCGCTTCGACCTCCCCTACGGTCGAGAGCTCGGAGGCGGCGCCGCTCCGGGGAATCGACTTCCGGGGCGAACGGATCGAAGGGTCGGCAACGGACCCGGTCCGGGCCTTCGTCACCATCGCCAATCGACGATCGACTCCGGTCACGCTGAGCTTCCCCGACCCTTGCGTGGCGCTCCTGCGCGTGTACGAGGAACGGGGGGGACGGCTCGCCCCGGTATGGGATCAGGCGACCGCCGCCGATTGTACGGGTGAGCCGGTGGCGATGGGGCTCGCGCCCGGCGCGGAGCATCGCGTGGAGATCGCCCCCGCGACCATGGAGACGATCCTCGATGGTTCGGTCCCGCCGGGGCGCTACCGGCTGACGGCCTATCTCCGTCCGGAGAGCCGGATCATCGAGATCGAGGTGGGCGAGGTCGAGCTGACGTCGCGTTAGGACGGGCTCCTATCGGACCGCGTAGACGACGGTGATCTTGCTGCTCGTGTTCAGCAGTTGGTCGGCCTGGTCCTGAAGCCCGGCGCTCCGCAGGTCGCGGATCAGCGGGTCGTTCCGCTGCATTCTCCAGCTCGAGATCACGACGATCGGCTCCCCCCGCTGGTCGAGCAGGCGCTCGATGTCCTGGGCGGTCGTCGCCGCGCTCAGCGTGGTACCGGGGGTCAGACCGTAGGCCACCAGGTCCTCGCCCGCCACAGCGACCTCCACCCGGCGGCTCGGGTCGAGCTGGTTGTCGTAGAACTCCGCCACCTCGGCCACGGTCATCGGCGAGGCGTATTCGATCTTGGCGAGCCTGCCGCCCTCGGACGGGCGGGACTCGACCGCGTAGCCACCCGGCGGCGAGGGCGCTCCCGTGGCGGCGGGCGACGTGGCGGCAGTGGGCTCGCCCCCCGTCGTCGTCGCTTCCTCCGCGGGCGCGGTGTCCGTCTCGTCGACCGCTCCATCCCCGGCGCCGCCTCCCGGCGTCATCGCCGTCGTATCCTCGACGGGAGCGGTGTCCTGGGGTCCGGGTTCCTCTTCGCCGCCGCAGGCGAGCGCGACTACGAGCAACGCGCAGAACGGAATCGACCATCTCCTCACGGTTTCCTCCTCCGGAATGCTGGATCCTTTGTCCGTCTGGACATCAATCTAACGCCCGTCCCCGACCGAACACAGGCGGCGCGGTCCGCCACACCACCCAACCGAGCGAGACGAGCCACAATCCGTAGGCGAGGATCCGCACCGGATGGGGCTCGATCGAGGTCACCGCGTCTCCGGCCGCGCCGAGCCTCCCGAGGGCGACCCGCGAGACCGTCTCGGCGGTGAACCACCCCCAGAGCACGATCGCCCACCACATTCCGACCAGCTTCCATCGCGGCATCCGGAGCGGGGCCGGCAGGTAGGCGCTGTTCAGCACCGCGATGGCGGCCGCGAAGGCGTACATCGAGGCGATGGTGAACGGGCCGGCGATCAGGACGAGGAAGTTGGGCTCGAGCGCCTCCACGTCCTCGCCGAGGCTCCAGGAGACGCCGATGACGGCCACGCTCGCGAGGACGAACACGGTGAGGAGGACGAGGAAGGTGCGCTTCAGCGTCCAGCCGCGCTTCCGCCCGATCCGCTCGAAGACGATATCCCCGGTGATCCGCGTCACCGTGTCGACGATCCCGACCTGGGTGGAGAACAGCACGAAGGCCCCGCCGAGCAGGAACAGGACGGCGAGCCAGGCGCCGGCGCGCTCCTCGAGCACCCGGGCCTGTGCGAGGACGGTGCCGTCGAGGTTTCCGGCGAGGTCGATCCTCCCGGTCCCGATCGTCGCCCCCACGAGGAGCGTGGTGATCACCACGCTCAGCAGGATCAGCAGCACGAACGTGGAGAGGAGCTCCCGCTCGGCGAGGCCCATCCAGCCCCGGAAGCGCTCCACGGCGACCCGGATCCCGGCGGAGAACGCGAAGCCGGGGGTCTGGAGCGGCTCGTTCTTTCCGCGGATGCCCGCGATCCGACCCTGGTAGGCGCTCATTCCGAAGCCTTTGTCGCGAATCCACAGCGACTGCGCCAGCAGGAGGGTTCCTCCGCTGCCGGCGTACGCCACCGCGATCAGGAGCGTGGGGAACTGCTCCCCCGACAGGAGCGCCTCCGGCGCCGATCCGATCGACGCGGCGCCCTTCGCCAGGGCGGCGACGTCGCCTGGGAGGATGCCAGCCGCGAGCAACGCGACCAACAGCAGCGGGAAGAAGAGCAGGACCAGGACGATCTCGAACTTCTCGAGCGCGTTGTAGACGATCCTCGAAAGCGCCAGCGCCGCCCAGATGAACGCCATCATGAGGAGCGCGAGCGGCTGCCATGCGGTCAGCGCCTCCTCGCCGGCGAGGGCGTTGACCGTCAGTCGGGTAAAGTTGGCGGATTGGGAGGCCCAGCCGGGCCAGAAGAACGAAAGGAGCGTGGCGACGAGGAAGAACCACGGCCAGAACGGCCTCCGCGTCAGCCGTCCCATGCCGGACAGGACCGACTCCCCGGTAGCCAGGCTCCACCGCTCGATCTCGCTGATCACGACGAACTGGGTGAGCACCCCGATCCAGAACAGCCACCAGATCGAGAAGCCGTTGACGGCGATGAGGTTCGGCCACAGGAGGAACTCGCCGGCGCCGAGGCCCATCCCCAGGGCGATCACCGAGGGTCCGATCACGTCCCGCAGGCGAGGGACGCGGGGGACCTCGTCGTACCGCCTGAGCGCGGCCCCATGGCCGGGGAGGGGGAAGTCGGCGGTGGCCGGCGCTTCCGGGAGCGACGCCGGGTCGAGCGGACGGTAGACCCCGTCGCGGTAGGCGACTCCCTCGTCGTGCGGGCAGTGGATATCCGGGTCTCGCGCCACGTCTCCCTCCGGCAGCGGGCACCACACTACTTCGCCGCGCGGGGCGCCCGCAAGGCGAACCCGGGCTCAATCGCCGCCTT
>JAHWKZ010000047.1 GCA_019347645.1 Gemmatimonadota bacterium
TCCACCGGTTGAACTTCGCCGAGCTCGACGCGGTGCCCGCCCTGTCCGACGCGCGTCTGGACGGAGCGCTCCTCGACCTCGGTGTCTCTTCACGACAGATCGACGATATGGCGCGCGGCTTCAGTTACCAGCAGGACGCTCCACTGGATATGCGGATGGGGCCCAGAGGGGAACCTGCACGGGACTGGTTGTCGCGCGCCGAATTTTCCGACATCGCCGCCGTCCTGCGGGACTACGGCGAAGAGCGATACGCCCGCTCGATCGCTCGCGCGATCGATCGCGAGCGCGGGCGGGCGCCCATCGAGACGACCGGACGGCTCCGCGAGATCGTCGAGAGCGCGGTGCCGAAGAGCGCCCATCCCCTCAAGTCGGTCGCGCGCGTCTTCCAGGCGCTGCGCATCGCCGTCAACGACGAGCTCGGCTCGCTCGAGCGCGGGCTGGAGCGGATCAAGGACCATCTGGCCGACGGCGGGCGGTTCGCGGTCATCGCCTATCACTCGCTCGAGGACCGAATCGTGAAGAGGACCTTCCGGGAGTGGGCCACCGAATGCATCTGTCCCCCCGATTTCCCGGTCTGCCGCTGCGACAAGGTCGTGGAGGCGGTCGTCCTCACGCCCAAGCCGCTGCGACCCACCGAGGAGCGAATCGCGAGCAACCCACGCGCTCGCAGCGCTCGGCTCCGGGCCGCCGAGCGGCGGAATCTCTGAGGAGGAGGCGCCATTGAACGTCTACGTCCGGGAGTACCAGAAGATCGAGCGAAGGGCGCGACGCCGGGACAGCTTCGCGCTCCGATACCTTCCGATCGTGCTGGCCCTCGCCGGAGCCGTGGTCGTCGGTAAGATCTATCTCCAATCGGTGGCGATCGAGTGGTCCCACGGCGTGATCGCGAAGATGGAGGCCGTCCGCGACCTGGAGGTCGCCAACGAGGAGCTCCGCCGGTCGATCGCCTCGCTGACGACGCGCGAGAGGATCGCCCGCGAGGCCGCCGATCGGCTCGGAATGGTCACGCCCACCGAGACCGACGTCGTCTGGCTTCCCGTGCTCGATCGCTCCTCCCGGCAGGCCGCGCCCGCTCCGGAGGCGATGCCCGCTCCCGGTCCGGCGGCGCGGGTCGCCGGATGGCTCGACGCGCTCTGGCAGGAGGAAGCTCTAGCGCTCACCACCCCGTAGACTCCTAGGAGCCGCGCCATGGAGGCCCAGCGTCTCAGGTCCGCCCGCCGCCAGGGCTGGCTGTATCTGATCCTCCTCGCCTTCGGCGCCCGGCTGGCCTGGGGCCTGCTCGACATCCAGGTCCTCTCCCACGACGCATGGCTCGAGGCCGCCCAGCGACAGCAGAAGAAGCGGGTCGTGATCGCTCCCCAGCGGGGCCGGATCTACGACCGCAACGGCGTCCCCCTCGCGGTGAACCGGGAGCAGTACGAGATCTACCTCGTGCCGCGTCACATCGTCGACGTCGACCGCTTCGTCGAGCGGCTGACCGCCATCGTCCCCTACGACGAGGGCGAGCTGCGCGGGAGAATCGCCCGCGGCGGGTGGTACGTCCGGCTCCTCCGCGGCGTCGACCGCGACACCGTGAAGCGGCTCGAGAAGGCCGACATCGACGGCGTCGGGGTCGAGACGTACCAGGTCCGCCACTACCCCCACGGGGACCTCGCCCGGTCGCTGCTGGGGCGCGTGGGCCCCGACAACCGCGGCCTGGAGGGGCTCGAGCTGCAGTACGACGAGGGGTTGCGCGGCACTCCCGGCTACGCCATCCACCAGCGCGACGCCCTCGGGCGCGAGTATCCGAACTTCTCCTATCCGGTGGAGCCGCCCGTGGACGGGAAGGACGTGTGGCTGACGATCGACATCGGCATGCAGGAGATCGTGGAGGCCGCCCTCGACGACGCGATGGAGCGGACGCGGGCCCAGTCGGGCAGCGTGGTCGTGGTCGATCCGCGGACCGGCGAGGTCGTGGCGATGTCGAGCCGGCCGGCGGACGCCTCGGAGGGCGGACCGCCGCTCGTCAATCGCGCGATCGTCGATCCCTTCGAGCCCGGCTCCACCTTCAAGATCGTCACGCTGGCGGGTCTCTACGAGGAGCGCCTGGCCGCGCCGGGCGATTCGATCTTCTGCGAGGAGGGCCGCTGGAACCACGACGGGCGAATCATGAGGGACGTCCACCCGTACGGCTGGATGACGGTCGAGCAGGTGATCGAGGAATCCTCGAACATCTGCTCGGCCAAGCTGGCGGCGCGGCTGGGAGAGGATCGTCTCTACGAGTACGCCCGTCGGTTCGGGTTCGGTCTGCCGACCGGGCTCGACTTCCCTGGCGAGCCTCGCGGGCTCCTCAAGCGGCCGGACCGCTGGTCGGCGCTCACCCCGGCGTCCATGGCGATGGGGTACGAGGTCATGGTCACCGCGATGCAGATGGCCATGGCGTACGCGGCGATCGCCAACGGCGGGGAACTGCTTCGGCCATATCTTGTACGGAAGGTGGCGTCTCCCACGGGAGCGATCGAGTACGAGGGGGAGCCGCAACGGATCCGTCGCGTGATGCGGACGGAGACGGCGCGGCTGATCACCCAGGCCCTCGTCCGCGTGGTGGAGGTGGGAACGGCGCGTTCCGCGCAGATCGACGTGCTCCCGGTGGCCGGCAAGACCGGAACGGCCCGCAAGACGGGGGAATCGGGCCGCTACGTCCAGGGGCGCTACACGTCCTCCTTCGTGGGGTTCTTCCCGGCCGTGGACGCCCGGTACGCGATGTTCGTCCGAATCGACGAGCCGGTCGGCGCCTTCTACGGCGGCACGGTGGCCGCGCCCGTCTTCCGGCAGGCGATGGAGTCGAGCCTGGTGACCGGCACGGTGGTGGGCGCGCCGAACCTGGTCGAGCGGATGCGCACGCCCGAGCGGGTGGTCTGGACGGTGTCCGATACCCTGGTCGACCTCCCGGTGATCGTGGACGACACGACCGCGGCGGCGCTCGGGGAGTTCGCCCCCGATCCGGGGCAGTCGCCCCTCGATGCGGTCGTGGAGCCGCCCTTATCCCTGCTGGGGGGCCCGCGAGCCTCGTACGTGGTCGACGTCGGCGATCGCGCCGGAGAGGTGGAGGGCGCGAGCGTGGCCTTCGATCCCCGGACCCACGTCAAGGTCCCGGACTTCGAAGGCGTCGCGATTCGCGAGGCGGTCGTCCGGGCGGCCCGCCTGGGGCTGCGGCTCCGGTTCGAGGGCACCGGACGGATCGTGGCGCAGCACCCCGAGCCCGGTGAGGTCGTCCCCCGAGGCGGGTACGTGAGGGTGAAGAACCCGTAGGGATCGTCCGCGGAGATCCGCGACCGACCCCGTCAGGAGGTCCATGGACAATCCGGCCCCGTCCGCCACGCTCGCCGAGCTCGGCCGCGTCGCCGGCGGGCGCGTCGAGGGCGATGCCGAGATCCGGCCCGGCGGCGCGACCCACGACAGCCGTCGCGTGGAGCCCGGCGACCTCTTCGCCGCGATCCCCGGGTTCGAGCGCGACGGGCACGAATTCGTGGGAGAGGCCGCCGAAGCGGGCGCCGTCGCGGCCCTGGTCTCGCGCGAGGCGGAGTGGAACCTCCCGACGATCGTCGTCGACGACGTCCGCCGGGCCATCGGTCCGATCAGCCACGCGATCCACGGCGACCCGACGGCGCGGCTCGATGTGGTCGGCGTGACGGGCACCAACGGAAAGACGACCACGACGTTCATGACCGCCGCCGTCCTCTCGGCCGCCTACCCGGAGGTCGCGATCCTCGGGACGCTGGGGCTGCGCCGCGGCGGAGAAGTGGCCGAGACCGGGTTCACGACGCCGGAGGCGCCGGACATGGCCAGGCTCTTCGCCGATCTCGCCGAGCAGGGGACCGGCGCGGTCGCCATGGAGGTCTCGAGCCACGCGATCGAGCTGGGACGGGTGCGGGGGATCCGCTTCGCTGCCGGGGTCTTCACGAACCTCAGCGCCGAGCACCTCGACTTCCACGGGACCCTGGAGGCGTACGGCGAGGCCAAGCTGGCCTTCTTCCGCCAGCTCGCCGAGCTCGACGCGGCGGCGGCGGTGAACGCCGACGATCCGTGGGGGGAGCGGTTCCGGAAGGCCGGACCGCCGGGGACGTGGCGGTTCAGCCTGGAGGACCCCGCCGCCGAGGTCTTCGCCGAGCGGGTCGAGGTCGCCCCCCAGGGGACGGAGCTGATCGTCGCCACGCCGGCGGGTCGGTTCGAGACCCGGCTGGCCATGGCCGGCCGGTTCAACGCGGCGAACGCGCTGGCGGCGACCGCCGTGGGGGTGGCGCTGGGGATCGCGCCCGAGGCGGTGGGCGAGGCCCTGGCCACGGTCGAGCGGGTGCCGGGTCGCTACGAGGTGTACCGGGGAGGCGGGGTGACCGCGGTGGTAGATTACGCGCACACGCCCGCCGCCTTCGAGCGGATCCTGAGGACGGTGCGGGACTCCGGCGCCGGGAGGGTCTTCGTGATCTTCGGGTGCGGCGGCGAGCGGGACCGATCGAAGCGCCCGGAGATGGCGCGGATCGCCGGCACGATCGCCGACGTGGCCTACGTGACGGTCGACAACCCCCGCCGGGAGCCGATCGAGCGGATCATGGACGACACGGTGGCGGGATTCGAGGGGGCCCCCGCGCGCTGGGCCCGGATCGACGACCGGGCCGCCGCGATCCGTCGCGCGATCGGGGAGGCGGAGCCCGGCGACGTCGTCTGCATGCTCGGAAAGGGAGACGAGGAGTACCAGTTGATCGGGACCACGAAGTATCCGTTCTCCGACCGGGAACAGGCGCGGGCGGCGTTGGCGGCCCGGGCCGCGGAGCGGAGCGCGTGAGCGCGCGGTTCGCCGCCCTCGACGTGACTGCCGCCCTCGGGGTCGATCCGACGAGCCTGCCGGATCCCGGCGCCGTGTTCGAGCGGGTGACGCTCGACAGCCGCCGGACCGCCGCCGACGACCTGTTCGTGGCGATCCGCGGCGAGCGCCACGACGGCAACGCCTTCCTGGCGGCCGCCGTTCGCGAAGGGGCCACCGGCGCGGTGGGCGAGGACCGGCGGTTCGAGGCCCGCGGGGAGATCGCCTTCTGGCCCGTCGAGGACGGGCGGGGCGCCCTCCAGAGGCTGGCCCACTACCACCGCCGCCGTCTGTCGACCACCGTGGTCGGGGTGACGGGCTCGAACGGCAAGACGACCACCAAGGAGCTGATCGCCGCCGTGCTCGCCCAGGCGTTCCGAACGGTGCGCACCGAGGGGAACCTGAACAACCAGATCGGGGTGCCGCTGACGCTCCTCTCGATCGACGTCCACGATCGGTGGGCGGTCGTGGAAATGGGCATGAACCGGCCGGGCGAGATCGCGCCGCTGGCGGCGATCTCCGAGCCTTCGATCGGGGTCCTGACCAACGTGGCCGCGAGCCACCTCGAGGGCGTCGGGAGCATCGAGGCGGTGCTCGAGGAGAAGCTGGCTCTGGCCCGCGCGCTGGGGCCCGGCGACCTGCTCGTCTACTGCGGCGATCAGGCGATCCTGCGCGAGGCCGTCAAGACGCTGCGGTGTCGGACCCTCTCCTACGGTCTCGAGGCCGAAAACGACCTGGTGCCCGACTCGTGGTCGCTGGACGAGGAGGGGCGCGGCGCGTTCGTCCTCGAGGGACGGACGTACCGGCTCCGGCTGGCCGGGCGGCACAACGTCGTGAACGCTCTGGCGGCGGTGGCCGTCGGCCGCGAGGCGGGGCTCTCGCCGGGGCGGATCGCGGTCGGCCTCGCCGAGCCCGACACGCTGCCGATGCGGATGCAGCTCGAGCGGTGGGGGGAGGTCGTGGCCCTGGTCGACTGCTACAACGCCAATCCCGAGAGCGTGCTCTCGGCGGCCGCGACGCTGACGTCGCTGGGCGGCGCCCGGCGGCGGATCGCCGTCCTGGGCGAGATGCTCGAGCTCGGGGAGAGGAGCGAGGCGCTGCACCAGGAGGTGGGCCGCGGGCTGAGCGGCTCCGTCGATCTGGTGGTCATCGTCGGCGAGGGGGCCGCTCCGATCGCGGACGGCGCCGAGTCAGCGGGCCTCGAGTCCCGTCTCTTCGCCGACCGCGGCGGGGCCATCGCCTGGCTGTCGGACCACGTGGAGCCGGGCGACGCGCTGCTGTTCAAGGCCAGCCGCGGCGCGGCGCTGGAGACGGTGGTCGGCGCCGTCCGCGCGGCGTGCCTGGACGCCGCGGCGAACGGCGCGGCGGCCCGCGGATCCACTTCGGGGAGAGGGCGGTAGGATGCTGTACCACCTCTTCGTCCCGCTGGCCGACGAGTACACCTTCTTCAACCTGTTCCGGTACATCACGTTCCGATCGGCGTACGCGACGGTGACGGCTCTCGTCCTGTCGTTCGTGCTCGGGCCCTGGGTGATCCGGAAGCTGCGCGCGCTGAAGGCCGGGCAGATGATCCGCGCCGAAGGCCCGCAGAGCCACCAGCGCAAGGCCGGCACCCCCACGATGGGCGGCGTGCTGATCCTCGCCGCCGTGGTCGTGCCGACGCTCCTGTGGGCCGACCTGACCGACCGCTTCATCCAGATCGTCCTGGTGGCCACGCTGTGGATGGGCGGACTCGGATTCCTCGACGACTGGCTCAAGGTGGTGAAGCGGCGGTCGCGGGGGCTGATCGCTATCCAGAAGATCGTCGGGCAGGTCCTCTTCAGCGTGCTGCTGGGGGCGTGGCTCTACCTCGATCCAATCCATGGCGATTACGTCACGATGACCAGCGTGCCGTTCTTCAAGGAGCGGTTCGTGGACTTCGGCTGGTTCTACATCCCGTTCATCATCGTGGTGGTGACCGCGGCCACCAACGCGGTGAACCTGACCGACGGCCTCGACGGCCTCGCCATCGGGCTCTCCGGGATCGCGGCCGCCGCGTTCGCGGCCTTCGCCTACGTCATCGGTCGCTCCGACTGGTCCCAGTACCTCCAGATCCTGTACCTCCCGGGCGCCGGCGAGCTGACGATCTACTGCCTGGCGCTGATGGGCGCGGCGCTGGGATTCCTCTGGTTCAACGCCCATCCCGCCCAGGTGTTCATGGGCGACACCGGGTCGCTCGCCCTCGGGGGCGCGTTCGGCACGCTGGCCATCCTGCTGAAGATCGAGTTCGTCCTCGTCCTGGTCGGCGGCGTGTTCGTGCTCGAGGCGCTCAGCGTCATCATCCAGGTCGTATCGTTCAAGCTGCGCGGGGAACGGGTCTTCAAGATGAGCCCGCTGCACCACCACTTCGAGCTCTCCGGCTGGGCGGAGGAGACGATCGTCCTGCGGTTCTACATCCTGGGAATCATGTTCGCGATGCTCGCCGCCTCCACCCTGAAGCTGCGGTGAGCGCGGGCGAGCTCCGCGGAGCCGTCCCCGGGCGGCGGGTGGGCGTGATCGGCCTCGCCCGCTCGGGCCGGGCCGCCGCCCGGCTGCTGAGGGCCGAGGGGGCGTCGGTCTACGCCTCCGACACCAGGGACACGCCGGATCTCCGGGCGACGGCCGAGGCGTTGCGGGAGGGCGGCGTCGACGTCGACCTCGGGCACCACGACCCCGGGCGGCTCGCCGAGTGCGACTGGCTGGTGACGAGCCCCGGGATCCCGCCCGGCGCTCCCGTGTTCGCGCTCCCCGAGGTGGACGGGAAACCGGTCTACAGCGAGGTCGAGGTGGCCTTCTGGTTCGCGGGGGCGCCCGTCGTCGCGGTGACCGGGACGAACGGCAAGACGACGACGACCGCCCTGCTGGGCGAGATCGCCCGGGCGGCGGGGTTCGCCGTCGAGGTGGCGGGAAATATCGGACGGGCGTTCGGAGAGGCGGTTCTCGACGGTGGGCCGGTGGACTGGTACGTGCTCGAGGTCTCCTCCTTCCAGCTCGGCCGGATCGAGGCCTTCCACCCCCGGGTCGCGGTGGTCCTGAACCTCGCGCCCGACCACCTCGACTGGTATCCACGGTTCGAGGCGTACGTCGCCGACAAGGCCCGGATCGCGGAGAATCTCGGTCGTGGCGACGACCTGGTGCTGAACGCCGAGGACGCGGCGGTGGCCGGCTTCGGCGCCGACCGTCCCGCTTCGCGGCACTGGTTCCATCGGAGCGCCCCGGTCGAGCGGGGCGCGACCGTCGAGGCGGGGCGGATCGTCCTGGTGGGAGAGTCCGACGCCGGACCCGTGATGGCGGTCGATGAGCTGGCGATCCCCGGCGCCCACAACCTGCAGAACGCGCTGGCCGCGACGGTGGCCGCCGCCCGGATGGGGGTGGACCGCGAGACGATCGCCGGAGCGCTGGCCGCCTTCCCCGGCGTGCCCCACCGGCTCGAGACCGTCCACGAGGAGGCCGGGGTGACGTGGGTCAACGACTCCAAGGCCACCAACGTGGGCTCGGCGGAGGTCGCGCTCGAGGCCTTCGACCGGCCGCTGGTCGTGATCCTGGGAGGCAGGCACAAGGGGAGCCCGTACGCTCCGCTCGCCTCCGAGCTCGCCGAGCGCGCCCGGGCCGTGCTCGCGATCGGCGAGGCGGCGCCGGTCATCGCCGCCGAGCTCGCCGAGTCGGTGGAGGTCGAGGAGGTCGGCACCCTGGAGCGCGCCGTGAGTCGCGCCCGTGCGCTCGCGCGGCCGGGGGACGTCGTGCTCCTCTCGCCGGCCTGCTCCTCGTACGACCAGTTCACGAGCTACGAGGAGCGCGGAGAGCGGTTCCGCGACCTGGTCACCGGGGGATCGCGTTGATCGGGCGGCGCGGCAAGGAGAGGTGGGCTCGGGAGGCCGTGCACGGGCCGGTGGACGCCCGGCTGACGGGCCTCGTGTTCCTGCTGCTGGGGTTCGGCCTGGTGATGGTGTACAGCGCGAGCAGCGTGCTGTCGATGATCCAGTTCGGCACGAGCACGGCGTTCTTCACCGGCCAGGCGACGAAGGCGGTGCTCGGGGTCCTCGCCATGCTTCTCGTGGCGCGGATCGACTATCGGATCTGGCGGCCGCTGGCGAAGCCGCTGGTATGGGTGTCGATCGGGCTGCTCCTCCTGCTGGCCTTCCCCGTGGCCCCCTCCCTCACCCCGGAGGTCAACGGGGCGCGGCGGTGGGTCGCGCTGCCGGGCTTCTCGTTCCAGCCGCTCGAGCTGGCGAAGCTCGCGCTGGTGCTGTGGCTGGCGGTCACCCTGTCGAGGAAGAGTGAGAAGCTCGATCGGTTCTCCGAGGGGGTCGCGCCGCTGATGGCGCTGCCCCTGGCGATGGCCGGACTGCTGCTCTTCCAGCCCGACTTCAAGGGCGCCGGCCTGCTCGTCCTGCTCGCGTGGCTGATGCTCTTCCTGGGCGGCGTGAAGGCCCGCTACCTGGCGGGGATGGCGGCGGTGGGGATCCCCGCCACCCTGGCCGTCCTCGTCCTCGAACCGTACCGCCTGCGACGGCTCGCCGCGTGGTTCGACCGCGGCGAGGACCTGAGCGGCATCAGCTATCAGATCAACCAGTCGTTGATCAGCCTGGGATCGGGAGGATGGTTCGGGGTCGGGCTCGGCTCCTCGAAGCAGAAGTTCGCCTTCCTCCCGGCGGCCCACAACGACTTCATCTTCTCGATCATCGGCGAAGAGCTGGGGGTGCTCGGCACGCTGTTCGTCCTCGCCGCCTTCCTGTGGTTCGGGTGGATCGGCTACCGGATCGCCCGGCGGGCGCCGGACGCCTTCGGCTTCCTCCTCGCCTCCGGCATCACGACCCTCGTCCTGATCGCCGCGCTGGTGAACATCGGCGTCGCCACGGCGGTGCTCCCGACGACCGGCCTCACCCTGCCGTTCATCTCCTACGGCGGGACCTCGCTGGTGATCCAGCTCGTCGCGGTGGGGATCCTGATGAGCGTCTCGCGGGACGCGGTGGAGGAGCCCCCGGGGCGTTGGGCGGCGCGGGCCAGTGGCGCACCACAGAGGAGGTGAGGCATTCATGTGCCGCTGCATCCCGACTCGCGGCGTTGCGGACTCGTGCGGCATGGCGCCGCCATGCCTCCTCGCCGCGCCTTGCGATTCGGGCGCATCGACCCGC
>JAHWKZ010000048.1 GCA_019347645.1 Gemmatimonadota bacterium
CGCGCCGCTGGTCTTCGTCGCGCTGATGCTCACGGTCGTGGGGCTGCACCGCTTCGTGGCCATGCCGGCGACGACCTCCGACCGCCTGCGCCAGTGCCTGGAGGCGGCGATCATCCTGGTGGGCAGCGCGCTGGTGTTCTGGGAGCTGGTCGTCGCCCGCGACCTCGCCGGTGAGATCGAGTGGGCCAAGTCGTCGCTGGTCGAGCCCGGCGAGTACGTGGTAGCCGCGGCCAAGGCGTTGCGCGAGACCCCGTACGAGCCGACGAAGGTGGCCGACGTCTTCACCGTGCAGGAGGAGATCGCCCGTTCCGCAATCCAGGCTCTCGATCTCCGCCTGCCGCGCGGCATGGAGACCTTCCGGATTCGGACCCGTCCAACCGACCTCGAGGCATACGACCTGTACCTGCGGGGGCGACACGCGTGGAGGGGGAGGTCGAAGGAAGGGCTCGAGCTGGCGGTCAATTTTTTCCGGAAGGCGATCGCCCGGGAGGCGAACTTCGCCGAAGCCTACGCCGGCCTCGCCGACGCGTACGTCCTGCTGGCCTTGCGTCGGTATCGCTCGCGGGAGGAGACCGTGCCCCGCGCCCGCGAGGCGGCGGAGCGGGCGCTCGCCCTGGAACCCGGGCTGGCGGAGGCGTACGCGACCCGTGGCTTGATCGCCTCGCGCGCCGGCCACGCCTGGGATTCGGCCGAGGCCGATCTCCGGCGGGCGATCGACCTCAACCCCAGCTACGCCAGCGCTCACCACTGGTACGGCGGCATGCTCACCTCGGTTGGGCGGCTGGAGGAGGCGCTGCATGAATACCGTCGCGCAATCGAGCTGGATCCTCTGGCGCCGTCGGTCCAAGGGGCCTTTGCCCTTGCCCTATGGGTGCACGGCGACCTGGCCCAGGCGGAGGAGGCGGCCCGGCGGTCACACGAGCTCGCCCCCGAGCTATTCGGTCCCCTGAGCGAGCTGAGCAAGGTCTACGAAGCGCAGGGGCGAGGAGCGGACGCGCTCCAGGCGGCCGAGCAAGCGGTCGCCCTGGCCCCGCAGAACCCCATCGCGCAGGGTCATCTGGCCCGCGCGGTGGCCCTCTTCGATGACAGGGAAAAGGCTCTCGAGATCGTGGCGCGACTGGAGGCGGATCCGGATCCCTGTGCCCCATGCATCGCCGAAGCGTACGTCGCCCTGGGAGAGGTCGAGCGGGCTCTCGACTGGCTGGAGGCCGCGATCCCACAGGGTTTCGAGGGCTTCTATCTCCCGAAGGTGGACCCGCTGTATGCATCCCTTCGGGACGACCCGCGGTTCACCCGCTTCCTGATTGAGATGGGGCTGGAATAGATCCAGCAGGCGGGGTTCAAAATGGCATCTCGAATGGTGGCCCCAACGGGATTCGAACCCGTGTTTTAGCCTTGAGAGGGCTACGTCCTAGGCCTCTAGACGATGGGGCCGGAGGCGGGAATGGAAAAGATTGAAGTTAGCCGATTCCGCCGGCGCGGCAAGCGGTCCGGCCGGGATCGCTACGCCTCCCCGGCGCCCTCCTTCTGCTCGTACATCGCCTGATCGGCCTCGCGGATCTTCTGGGCCAGGTCCTCGCCCGGATGGCGGATGGCGACCCCCACCGAGACGGAGAGGTCCCATTCGTCGTCGACGGCCGGATCCGCCCGCAACCGCCCGACCGCCTCGTCCCGGATCCGGCGACACGCGTGTTTGGTCCCCTTCTCGTCGGTCTCCAGGAGGATCACCAGGAACTCGTCGCCCCCGAACCGGACGACGGGGTCGATCTTCCGGACGCTGGACGTGAGCGATCGCGCGAAGGCGACCAGGACATCGTCGCCCCGCGGGTGGCCGTAGCGATCGTTGATCTCCTTGAAGTCGTCGAGGTCGAACATCAGCAGCCCGATCGGATGGTCGAATCGTTCGGCGCGCTCCTTCTCGCTCGGCAGGAGCCGCTCCAGGAAGCGACGGTTGTAGACCCCGGTCAGGGGGTCGGTGATCGACAACCGGTCGAGCTCGGCCCGCGCGCGGTTGAGCTCGAGCGCCACCGCGAGCTGGCTCGCCAGCGCCTGGAGCAGCATCATCTCGTCCTCGTCGAACCCGTCGACCTCGGAGCTCTCCACGTTCAGGACCCCGATCGTGCGGTCCAGGACCTTGATCGGCACCGCGAGCTCGCTCCGCGCCTCCTCCACCCCCGGCACGTACCGGTCGTCCTCGCGGATGTCCGGGACGTAGAGGCGCTCGCCGTGCTCGGCGACCCAGGCCGAGATCCCCTTCCCGGCCCCGACCGGCAGGCGGATCCCGCGCGTCTCCTCCGGATAGCCGCGCTCCGCCACCATCACGAGCTCGTTCGCCTGGTCGTCGATCAGCAGGATCGCGCAGTTGGAGAAGTCGAGGACGCGGCGGGCGACCTGGAGGACGACGCGGTGGACCTCGCGTTCGTCCTCCAGGAGCGCCATCTCCTGCGCGAGCGCGCAGAGCGCCTCGAAGCGGTCGGATCGACTGCGGCTCGTCGTCACGTTCACCCGGCCGCGATCGGCTCCGAGAAGTCGGCGGCCACGGGCTCGACGAGTCGCTCGAACTCGGCGTACGCCAGGGTGATGGCGTCGGTGTGGGTGCCGGCGCTGAAGGTGATCGACTCGTCCTCGCGGAGCGTCTGGTCCACGAACACCGGGACCTCGTACAGGTTTCCGAACGGAGCCATGGCGCCGATCTCGCTACCCGGGAAGAGGTCGGCGAACTCCTCTTCGGTGGCGAGGCGCAGGGCGTCGTTGCCGGCGGACTGGCGGATCTTCTCGAGCTGGATCTTCCGCGTAGCCGGGAGGACCGCCATCAAGTACACATCGCCGTCGGTCAGGATCACGGTCTTGGCGACCTGCCGGCCGGGGACGTGCTCGGCCTCGGCCACCTCCTGCGCGGTGTAGGCGGGCTCGTGCTCGGAGTGCTCGTAGTCGACGTCGTGGTCGTCGAGGAAGGACTTGACGCGGTTGGCGATCGTCATTGGCACCTCCAGCGGGGGGACGATCGGATTGAGCGATATGGGAAGAGGATCAAGATCTACACTCCCGGCCCGGGGCGCAATGCGGAGGTCGACCGACCGATGCGCGCGCTCCCGCGCCGGCGGGAGCCGGCTACGGCAGGCGGGCCGCCGCGGTGGCGAGGCCTTCGACGGAAGCGCGGGCCATGTCGATCCATTCGCCCGGGAAGATCCCCATCCCGAGGACCGCCACCACGGTGGCGAGGATGGCGGTGCTCGCCAGCGCGCCCAGGTGGGCGTGGGTGGGCCCGGCGTCCGAGCCGGCGGACGACGGAGAGGTCATGTACATCGCCACTACGACCTTCAGGTAGTAATAGGCGGAAATGACCGAGGCCACGACCAGCAGCACCGCCAGCGGCACGTGGCCGGCATCCACCGCGGCGGAGATGATGTAGAACTTGCCGACGAACCCGGCCGTGGGCGGGACTCCGGTCAGCGAGAACATGAACACCGCCATCGCCGCCGCCAGCAGCGGCTCGCTGTATCCGAGTCCGGCGTAGTCGCGCGAGATGGAGGTCCGCTCCGCGCCCCGTCCGGAGAGGGTCACCGCCACGCCGAATGCGCCCACCGTCATCGCCGTGTACGCCGCCAGGTAGTAGAGCACGGCCGCCGTCCCGAGGGCGTTGTGAGCCACCATGGCGACGACCAGGTAGCCGGCGTGCGCGATCGAGGAGTAGGCGAGCATCCGCTTGACGTCGTCCTGCCGGATCGCCGCGACGTTTCCGACCAGCATCGTCAGCACCGCCAGCACCCACAAGACCGGCACCCACTGATCCGCCAGGGCGTCGAAGGTGGAGAGGAACACCCGGACGAACGCGGCGAATCCGGCCGCCTTCACGCCGGTGGCCATGAATCCGGTGATGGGGGTCGGCGCGCCCTCGTACACGTCCGGAGACCACATGTGGAACGGCACGAGCGCGACCTTGAAGCCGAAGCCGATCACCAGCAGCCCCACGCCGGCCAGCAGCAGCGGCGCGGGCGGTCCCGTGGCGATGCGGGTCCCGATCTCGGCCAGGTCCATCGTCCCGGTCGTGCCGTAGACCATGGCGATCCCGTAGACGAAGAACCCCGTCGAGAACGCCCCCAGGACGAAGTACTTGAGCGCGCCCTCGATCGAGCGGAGCTGGGTGCGCCGGAAGCCGGTCAGGATGTAGACCGATACGGACATCACCTCGAGGCCGAGGAACACCATGACCAGGTTCGCCGCCTCGACCAGCAGCACCATGCCGACCGCGGCCATCAGGATCAGGTGGTAGTACTCGGCGAGATCCACGTTGTGGCGCCGGGAGTAGCCCACCGTCAGCAGCAGGGTCAGGAGCGTCGCCGCCACGACGACGCCGGTCAGGAACACGGCGAAGCCGTCCAGGGCGATCATCCCGTTGAAGTAGAGGCCGGCCTCCTCCTCGAGCCTCAGCCACTGCCAGACCACCGCCCCGAAGGCGATCGCGGTACCGGTCATCGCCAGCCACGGAGCCATGATCGTCGGCCCCGCTTGGCCCTCGGCGGGACCGCGCGAGCTCCCGAGCTCGAGGAGGTCGGCGAGCAGCGTGACGATGGCGAAGACCACCAGGACGAGCGCCGGCAGCACGGCGAAAGCCGCCGGTCGGGACATCGCGTGGAGCTCGAGGAGCTGGTCGATCGGGCTCATCGACCGGCCTCGACGGGCTCGTCGTCCGCGGCCACGATCACCGCTCCGTCCGCCTCCGCCACCGCGGGTGTCGGCGCGCCCTCGAGGATCTCCACGAACCGCTCGACCGACGGCTCGGTCCGCTCGAGGAAGGGCCGCGGGTAGACCCCGATCCAGAAGATCAGCGCCACCAGCGGCAGCAGGACGGCCCACTCACGGACCGACAGGTCGGGCACCTCGCGATTCTCCTCACGATCGACGGGGCCGAACATCACCCGGCCGAACATCCGCAGCATGTAGTAAGCGGCGAGGATGACCCCGATCGTCGCGATCCCGGCCAGCCAGGGATAGCGGCCGAACGTCCCCACCAGGATCAGGAACTCGCCGATGAACCCGTTCAGGCCGGGCAGGCCGATCGACGAGAGGGTGACGATCATGAACAGGGTGGCGAACGCCGGCATCGTGGCCGAGAGGCCGCCGAAGCGTTCGATCTCGTAGGTGTGGCGCCGCTCGTACAGCATCCCGCAGATGAAGAACAAGGCCCCCGTCGAGATGCCGTGATTGATCATCTGGATCACCGAGCCCTGGATCGCGGTCGTCGTCAGCGCGAAGAGCCCGAGCATGACGAAGCCGAGATGGGAGACCGAGGAATAGGCGACCAGCTTCTTCATGTTGGGCTGGACCAGCGCCACCATGGCCCCGTACAGGATGCCGATCACGGCGAGGACCGCGATCACCGGGAGGAACGTCCGCGACGCCTCGGGAAAGAGCGGCATCGCCAGGCGGTAGAAGCCGTAGGTCCCCATCTTCAGGAGAACCGCGGCCAGGATCACGCTGCCGGCCGCCGGCGCCTGGACGTGGGCGTCGGGGAGCCAGGTGTGGAACGGGAACATGGGGACCTTGATCGCGAACGCGAGCGCGAACCCCAGGAAGAGCCACGTCTGGAGGTCGCCGGGCACGTCCAGCGCGATCAGGTCGGCCAGCGCCGTGGAGAACGTCCCGGTCACCTGCTCGTGATAGAAGTAGAGGGCCAGGATGCCGACCAGCATCAGCAGGCCGCCCACGAACGTGTAGAGGAAGAACTTGACCGCGGCGTGGATTCGTCGCTCGCCGCCCCAGATGCCGATGATGAAGTACATCGGGACCAGCATGAGCTCCCAGAAGACGTAGAAGACGAAGAGGTCCAGCGCGAAGAACACGCCCAGCATGCCGGTGGTCAGGACCAGCATGAGGATGTGGAACTCCTTGACGTGCCGATCGACGTAGCGCCACGAGCCGAGCACTGCGAGGGGCATCAGCAACACGGTGAACAGGGCCAGCAGCACGCTGACGCCGTCCACGCCGAGGTGGTACTCGATCCCGAACGTATCCACCCACGGGACGCGCTCCACGAACTGGAAATCCGCCCCGCCGGGTTCGTAGAGCCACCACAGCGGCAAGGCGATGGCGAAGTGGAGGACGGTCACCGCCAGCGTCGACTGCCGGATCGCCTCCTTCCTCGACCCGGGGATGCCGGCGATCAGCGCCGCACCCAGGAGCGGGAAGAAGAGGATCGTGGTCAGCCAGGGGAAATCCATCCGCCCTACCCGAGGAGGTAGTAGGCCAGGATCGCCAGGGCGCCACCGAAGAACACCAGCACGTACCCGGGCACGTAGCCCGTCTCCCACCGACTCGCCACGCCGCTGCCGAAGCGCACCAGCCGTCCCGTGCCCATGACCGCCAGCCCGTCGATGAGGCCGTCGTCGACGACCCGCCAGGCGAAGGCGCTGAGCGCGTTGAAGGGTCTGACTACGAACAGAGTGTACGCCTCGTCGATCCAGTACTTGTTCCTGAGCACCGTGTACGCCGCGCGGAAGCGCAACGAGAGCTCCTCGGGCAGGCGCTGGTTCCTCACGTACAGCCACCACGCCGCCAGAAGGCCGAGGGTGGCGATCGCGACCGAGGCGGCCATCAGCCCGTACTCGATCGGCGGCACCGCAGGGTGGAGCTCCCCGGCGACCTCACCGCGCTCGAACACCGGCGCCAGCCAGCCCTCGAACGCGTTCCCGAGACCGCCCAGCGGATCGCCGAGAGCGGCGGGGATGCCGATCCACCCTCCGATCAGCGAGAGCACCCCGAGGACCGCGAGCGGCACCGCCATGGACGGCGGCGACTCGTGGACGTGCTCGGCCTGCTCGTCGGTGCCCCGGAACTTCCCGTGGAACGTCAGGAAGAAGAGCCGGAACATGTAGACGGCGGTCAGGCCGGCGGTGACGAAGCCGATCGCCCACAGCAGCGGATGGCCCGCGTCCCACGTCCTCCACAGGATGTCGTCCTTGGAGAAGAACCCGGCGAAGGGCGGGATGCCGGAGATCGCCAGCGTGGCGGCGAGCATCGTCCAGTAGGTGATCGGCATCCCGCTCTTCAGCCCGCCCATGTACCGCATGTCCTGCTGGCCGTGGAGGGCGTGGATGACGCTGCCGGCGCCGAGGAAGAGCAGCGCCTTGAAGAAGGCGTGGGTGACGAGGTGGAAGATCCCGGCGGTGAACGCCGCCACCCCGACGCCGAGGAACATGTAGCCGAGCTGGGAGATCGTGGAGTAGGCGAGCACCTTCTTGATGTCGTTCTGGACCAGCCCGATCGTGGCGGCGAACAGGGCCGTGGCCGCGCCGATTCCGGCCACGATCGCCAGGGCCGACGGCGCCATCTGGTAGATCGGGTGGAGCCGGGCCACCATGTAGACGCCCGCGGTCACCATCGTGGCCGCGTGGATCAGCGCGCTGACCGGGGTGGGGCCGGCCATCGCGTCCGGCAGCCACACGTAGAGCGGGATCTGGGCGCTCTTGCCGACCGCGCCGAGGAACAGGAATAGGGCGATCCAGAACGCCAGGGTGCCCCCGACCGTCAGGGCCGCGCCCGCGGCCGGCAGGACGTCCGCGAACGCCACCGAACCGAACGTCGAGAACACCAGGAAGATGCCGATCAGGAACCCGAAGTCGCCGATCCGGTTGACGATGAACGCCTTCTTCCCCGCCTCGGCGTTGTCCCGGTCGGCGAACCAGAACCCGATCAGCAGATACGAGCAGAGGCCGACCCCCTCCCAGCCGACGAACATCAGCAGGAAGTTGTCCGCCATGACGAGCAGCAGCATGGCGAAGGTGAACAGGTTCAGGTACGTGAAGTAGCGCGCGAAGCCGCGCTCGTCCTCGTCGTGCATGTAGCCGACGCTGTAGACGTGGATCAGGAAGCCCACGCCGGTGACGACGAGGACCATCGTCATCGACAGGGGATCCACGAGGAAGGCGACCGGGGCGCCGAATCCGCCCCCGACGAGCCACTCGTAGACCGTCTGGTGGAGCTCGCGCTCTCCGGCGGGCAGTCCGACGAGGTGGACGAAGAGGGCGATCGCCACGGCGAAGGCGGCGCCCACGACACCCGGGCCGACGAACGCGACCACGCCCTTGCCGGCTCTGCGCCCGAGCAGGCCGTTGAACGCCACACCGACCAGCGGAAGGGCCGGCACCACCCACAGCAGGTTCTCCATCCGCCCCTATCCTCGCATCACGTTGAACGCGCCCACGTCGACCGTCTGCCGATGGCGGAACATCGCCACGATGATCGCCAGCCCGACCGCCGCCTCGGCGGCCGCCACCGCGATCACCAGGAGCACCATCACGAAGCCGGCCAGGTCGCCGATGGCGGCCGCGAACGTGACGAAGGCGAGGTTCGCGGCGTTCAGCATGATCTCGATCGACATGAAGATGATGATCGCGTTCCTGCGCGTCAGGACCCCGACGGTCCCGATGGTGAACAGGATCGCCGAGAGGAAGAGATAATGGCCGGGTCCCACCGCGAGGGTCATCGCTCTCTCCGGGCGATCACGACCGCGCCGACCATGGCGATCAACAGCAGCAGCGCGGTTGCGATGAAGGGCAGGTAGTACACGGTGTAGAGCGCCGACCCGATCGCCTCCACCGATCCCAGCACGTCCTCCGGCACGCCGGCTGCGGGGCCGGTCACCGTCGGCGTCCATTCGAGGAGCCCCCCCTTCCACAGCAACCCCACGAACGCCGCCCCCAGCGCCGCCGCCACGATCACGAGCGGCCGCGCCTGGACGTCGAACCACTGCGGCTGGCCGAGGTTCAGCAGCATCACGACGAACAGGAACAGCACCATGATGGCGCCGGCGTAGACGAGGACCTGGATGGCGGCGAGGAAATGGCTGTGGAGGGTGACGAACAGGGCCGCCAGCGAGAAGAAGGCGATCACCAGGAACAGCACGCTGGCGACCGGGTTCCGGTTGGTGATCACCAGGACGGAGGTGACGACGGCCAGGGTCCCGAAGAACCAGAAGGCCAGGTCGACGCCCGTCATCTCCGGTCGCCGGGCCGGCCGGAGATCAAAGTGTCCCCCGGGACATCCGGTACTTCGAAACCTCGTCCTCGTAGGGCTGATACCCATCCTCCACGATCTTCTCGTCCCGCCAGTTCAGCAGGTACTCCTTGTCCCAGATGAAGTCCTCGCGGTTGTACCCCGCCCACTCGTACTCCTTCGTCATCGCGATCGCGTCCTCGGGGCAGGCGTCGATGCAGTAGCCGCACATGATGCATCGCAGCCCGTCGATCTCGAAGCGCACCGGATACTTCTCGATCGCCGGGTCGGGGTGCTCGCCGCCCACGATGTAGATGCAGTCCGCCGGGCACGCCGTCGCGCACATCATGCACGCCGTGCAGCGCGGCTGGCCGTCGGGGCGCTTCTTCAGGTAGTGGCGGCCCCGGAAGCGGTCGCCGTAGTCGCGCCGCTCCTCGGGGTACCGGATGGTCGGGAGCCCGCGCACGTTCGCGAGGTTCTTCACGAAGTTGCGGAGCGTGGTCGCCAGCCCGCCCACCACCGCCGGGAGATACAGCTTCTTCCACCACGTGTCCGGGTTCTCCTGGCGGAGGACGTCCTCCGCCCGGATCACCTTGACGTCACTCGGATCGATCGGCATCTCGATGCACCTCGGATTCCCTCA
>JAHWKZ010000049.1 GCA_019347645.1 Gemmatimonadota bacterium
ATCGCCGCCTCCGCCACCGGGGCGAAGGTGGGCGTCGTCTGCAAATCGCTCCTCGGCAAGGCCCACACTGTGATGGCGGAAGGCGGGATCGCGGCCGCGCTCGCAAACGTCGACGAGCGGGACGGCTGGAGGGTCCACTTCGCCGACACCATGCGCGGCGGCCAATACCTGAACGACTGGCGGATGGCCGAGCTCCACGCGAAGGAGGCGCCCGAGCGGGTCCGCGAGCTCGAGGCCTGGGGCGCCCTGTTCGACCGGACGACCGACGGGCGGATCCTCCAGCGCAACTTCGGCGGCCACGCCTATCCGCGGCTCGCCCACGTGGGCGATCGGACCGGCCTGGAGATGATCCGGACCCTCCAGGACCACGGGATCCATCGCGGGATCGACTTCCACATGGAGGCCACGGTCACGCGGCTGATGACGGCCGACGGCCGCGTGGCGGGCGCGTTCGGCTACGATCGCGAGCGCGGGCGCTTGCAGCTGTTCGGCGCGGGCGCGGTGGTGTTGGCCACGGGCGGGATCGGCCGCGCCTACCGGATCACGTCGAACTCGTGGGAGTACACCGGCGACGGCCACGTGCTGGCCTACGAGGCGGGGGCGGAGCTGATCGACATGGAGTTCGTCCAGTTCCACCCGACCGGGATGGTATGGCCGCCGTCGGTCCGCGGGATCCTCGTGACCGAGGGGGTCCGCGGCGAGGGCGGGATTCTGAAGAACGCCGAGGGGCGGCGCTTCATGTTCGACGACATCCCCGAGCTCTACCGGGACCAGACCGCCGACACTCCCGAGGAGGGATGGCGCTACACGCAGGGGGACAAGGAGGCCCGCCGGCCGCCGGAGCTCCTGACCCGCGACCACGTGGCGCGATGCATCGTCCAGGAGGTCAAGGAGGGGCGCGGGAGCCCGCACGGGGGGGTCTACCTGGACATCGCGTGGATCGACGAGAAGCGTTCCGACGCCGCCGAGCACATCCGGCGCAAGCTCCCGAGCATGTACCACCAGTTCAAGGAGCTCGCCGACCTCGACATCACCGAGGAGCAGATGGAGGTCGGGCCGACGACCCACTACGTGATGGGGGGCGTGCGGGTCGACGCCGAGACCCAGATGTCGACCGTCCCCGGCCTCTTCGCCGCGGGGGAGGTCGCGGCCGGGCTGCACGGCGCCAACCGCCTCGGTGGCAACTCGCTCTCCGACCTCCTCGTCTTCGGCAAGCGCGCGGGCGTATACGCGGCCGGGTTCGCGCGCGAGAACGGCGCATCCGGGATCGACCCGGCGGGGATCGACGCGGCGGCGACGGCGGCTCTCGCGCCGTTCGAGCGTACCTCGGAGGAGGGACCGTACCGGATCCAGTCCGACCTCCAGTCGCTCATGCAGGAGAAGGTGGGGATCGTGCGGAACGCGGCCGACATGGAGGCGGCCATCGAGTCGATCGCCGCGCTCCGCGAGCGCGCCGCGCGGGTCGGCGTGACGGGCCACCGGGAGTACAACCCCGGGTGGCATACCGCGCTCGACCTGCCCAACTTGCTGACCGTGTCCGAGGCGGTGGCGCGCGCGGCCCTCGAGCGCGAGGAGAGTCGCGGGGCCCACTTCCGCGAGGACCATCCTTCGAAGGATCCCCGGCTCGATCGCGTCCGGCTCGTGGTCCGGAAGGACGACGACGGCGGAATGACGCTCCGCCGCGAAACGCTGCCGGAGGTCCCGGCGGAGCTCGAGCGGGTGATCGAGGAGAACGGCTGATGGCCACGGCGACGTTCCGGATCTGGCGCGGCGAGCGGGGGGAGGGCTCCTTCCACGACTACCAGACCGAAGTCTCGGAGGGGATGGTCGTCCTCGACGCGCTCCACGACATCCAGGCCGATCAGGCGAACGACCTGGCGGTCCGGTGGAACTGCAAGGCGGGGAAATGCGGCTCGTGCTCGACCGAGGTGAACGGGATGCCGCGCCTGGCGTGCATGGCGCGCCTCTCCGACCTGCCGCTCGACCGCCCCGTGACCGTGGAGCCCATGAAGGCGTTCCCGCACCTCAAGGACCTCGTCACCGACGTGTCGTGGAACTACGAGGTCAAGAAGAAGATCGTCCCGTTCAAGCCACGCGATCCGGACGACCCCGACGGGTCCTGGCGGATGGACCAGGCGGACGTCGACCGGGTGCAGGAGTTCCGGAAGTGCATCGAGTGCTTCCTGTGCCAGGACGTCTGCCACGTGCTGAGGGAGCACGAGAAGCACGAGGAGTTCGCGGGTCCGCGGCTCTACGTCCACGTGGCCGCGCTCGAGATGCATCCGCTCGACGTCGAGGACCGGGTCGACGCGCTCAAGGAGGCGCAGGGGATCGGCTTCTGCAACATCACGGGGTGCTGCACGAAGGTGTGCCCCGAATCGATCACGATCACCAACAACGCGATCATCCCGCTCAAGGAGCGGGTCGTCGACCGCCACTACGATCCCCTGCGCCGCCTGGCCCGCGCGCTGCGCGGTGGGAAGGAGCCGCGATGACCGACCTCAAGCCGATCTCGCGCGAGGCGATTCCCCGGGCGCTCGACAAGGTCGAGCGCTACCGCCTCCTGAACGAACCCGCCGAGGCCGAGTCGATCTGCCGCGACGTGATCCGGGTCGACCCCGAGAACCAGAAGGCGCTCGTGCTGCTCCTCCTCACCCTGACCGACCAGTTCGGCCGCGGGACCGGCGTCGGCGAGGCGCGCGCGCTCGTCGGCCGCATCGAGGGCGAGTACGAGCGCGCCTACTACGAGGGGATCGTCTGCGAGCGCCAGGGGAAGGCGATGCTCCGGGATCGGGCGCCGGGCTCGGACTCGAGCGCGTACGACTGGCTGAGGGAGGCGATGCGCGCCTACGAGAAGGCCGAGACGCTCCGCCCGGAGGGGAACGACGACGCCATCCTGCGGTGGAACGCGTGCGCCCGGCTCGTCCGGGACCGACAGCTCGGGCCGCGCGCCGAGGACGCGATGGAGATCCCCATCGAGTAGGGCCGGGAGGGCGCGGTGAACCGTAGGGGTGCGAGCCGCCCGACCGCCGACGAGCTGATCAGGCGACTGGGGCTCGAGCCGCTTCCCGGCGAAGGCGGTCATTACCGCGAGTCGTACCGCGCCGACGAGACGTTCGCCGCCGCGGCCCTGCCCGGACGCTACGGCGGCGACCGCGCCTTCGGGACGGCCATCTACTATCTGCTGACCTCCGCGGCCGATTCCTTCTCGGCGATCCACCGCCTCCCCACCGACGAGCTCTACCACTTCTACCTCGGCGATCCCGTCGAGCTGGTGCTCCTCCGCGACGACGCCTCCGGCGAGGTCGTGACGCTCGGACCCGACGTACTCGGGGGCCAGCGGGTTCAGCAGGTGGTACCGCGCGGCGTGTGGCAGGGCTCGAGCCTGGCGGCCGGGGGCGAGTGGGCGCTCCTCGGCACCACGATGGCGCCGGGGTTCGAGTTCTCCGACTACGAGCCCGGCGAGCGGGAAGCGCTGACGGCCGGCTGGCCCGACCAGGCCGGTCGGATCCGCGCCCTGACGCGGGAGGGCCGATGAGGACCCCGATCCCGTCGGTGGATCGATTGCTGGACCTCACCGGTCGGGCGACCCTGGTGACCGGAGCCGCGGGCGGGATCGGCCGCGCGATCGCCCGACGGTTCGCCGAGGCCGGCGCCCCCGTGGCCGTCCACTACCGCACGAGCGAGGTCGAGGCCGGCCAGGTGGTGGGCGAGATCGAGGCGGCGGATGGGGAGGCGGTCTCGCTTCGAGCCGACCTGACCGACGAGGCGGAGGTGGAGCGGTTGTTCGACGCCGCGCTGGAGGCGATGGGACGGCTCGACGTGCTCGTGAACAACGCAGGCGCCTATCCCCTCGCCGACTTCGACGCCGTGGACGCGGGAGCGTGGGAGGCGGTCGTGGCCGCGAACCTCACCACCGTTCACCTCGCCACGCGCGCGGCCGCGGCGCGCATGGAGCGGGGCGGCGCGATCGTGAACGTGGCCTCGATCGAGGGCCTCCAGCCGATGCCGATGCACATCCACTACGACGCCGCCAAGGCCGGCGTCCTGATGCACACCCGCGCCGCCGCGCTGGAGCTCGGTCCGCGCGGCATCCGGGTGAACGCCGTCTCGCCGGGCCTGATCGACAGCGGAGACCTGGAGGAGGCGTGGCCGGAGGGGGTTGTCCGCTGGCGCTCGACCGCGCCGCTCGGCCGCACCGGCACCCCGGAGGATGTCGCCGACGCCTGCCTGGTGCTCGCCTCCGACGCCGCCCGATGGGTGACGGGGGCCAATCTCGTGGTCGATGGCGGGGCGACCAGCCGCCCCGCGTTCTGACCACTCCCGGCGCTGCTGCTGAAGGGCGCCGGATAATCCGCGGGCCATGCCGCCCCGCGGGAGGAGCGGTGTATGTTCTCCGGGTCGAGATGAGGTTCGAGAAGGCATCCGCGGCGCACCTCCTGCTGGTGGTGGCCCTGCTCGTCGCGCCGGCGTGCGGTCGCGAGGCCGAGGAGCCGGAGCGGGTCGGGCCGGCCGTGGAGTTCCAGACGGAGCGGGTCCGGATCGTGACCGAGGCCGACACCTTCCCGCTCACCGTCGAGCTCGCCGAGACCGAGACGCAGCGGGCCTACGGCCTGATGGAGCGAGACTCGCTGTCCGGGGACGAGGGCATGCTCTTCCTCTTCGACGAGATCCGGGACCCGGGGGCCGGCTTCTGGATGTGGCGGACCCGGATCCCGCTCGACATCGCCTTCCTGGACGAGGCGGGACGCATCGTGGCGATCCAGAGCATGGAGCCGTGCGAGAGCGCCGATCCCCGCTGGTGCCCTTCCTATGCGCCCGGCGCCCCGTACGCGAGCGCGCTGGAGGTGCCGCGGGGGTGGTTCGAGGAGCGCGGGGTCGGGGTCGGAGACCGAGTGGCGCGGCCGGAGACGGATGGACCGATGCCTTCCGCGCCGAGCCGCCGTTGAGCGAGGCCCTCTTCGTCCCGTGGGATCGCGTGGCACGCGTGGTCGTGGTGTGCGTCCTGGCGTACCTCGGCTTGATCGTCCTGTTGCGCGGATCCGGCAAGCGCACCACGTCCAAGCTCAACGTGTTCGACTGGGTGGTGACCGTCGCGCTGGGATCCATGCTGGCCCAGGTCATCCTGTCGGATTCGGTCCCGCTGGTCCTGGGGCTCGTCGCTTTCGCCACCCTGATCGGCCTGCAGTTCGTCCTGGCCTGGCTCTCGTTGCGTGTGCCGTGGATCCGGGGCGTGATCAAGGCGAAACCCGCGCTCCTGTACTTCCGCGGCGAGTTCCTGCGGGACCGCATGCGCGCCGAGCGGATCACCGAGGAGGAGATCCATGCCGCCGTGCGGGAGGCCGGACACGGGTCGTTGGAGGAGATCGAGGCGGTGATCCTGGAGACCAACGCCGAGCTGAGCGCCGTGGGACGCCTGAAGGGTCGATCCGAGGAGGTTTCCACACTCCGGAACGTCCCGTCGGTGCCGGTGAGGCCGGAGACGCAGGGCGGAGCGAATACCCCGTAGAGAGGATGCGGATGCAGCAGGAAAACGCCGTTCACGGCATCCACCACGTCACCGCGCTCGCCGGAGACCCGCAGCGGAACCTCGACTTCTACGTCGACGGCCTCGGCCTGCGCCTGGTGAAGCGCAGCGTGAACCAGGACGACCCCGCCACCTACCATCTCTTCTACGCCGACGCCGAGGGGACCCCCGGGACCGACCTCACCTTCTTCCCCCAGCGGGGGATGGCGCCGGGCCGGCCGGGCGTCGGTCAGGTCGGCGAGGTGCCCCTCGCGATCCCCGCCGGGGCCCTCGAGTGGTGGCGCGATCGACTCGTCGCGCGCGGGGTCTGGCACGCCGAGGAGACGACCCGCTTCGGCGAGCGGACGCTGGCGTTCCGCGACCCGGACGGCCTCCCGCTCGCCCTGGTGGAGATCGACGAGGAGCGGCGGTTCGCTCCGTGGGCCGGTAGCCCGGTTCCCGCCGAACGTCAGATCCGCGGCGTCCACGCCGTGCGGATCCGGGTCGCCGACGCCGGCCCCACCGTCCGCCTGCTCGAGGAAACCATGGGCTTCGACTCGGTGGGTGAGGACGCCGGCTGGCGCCGATGGGTGGCCGGAGACGGCTCGGGGGCGTACGTGGATCTGGCGGAGGACCCGGATACGCCGCCCGGCCGCTGGGGGTCGGGGGCGGTCCACCACGTGGCGTGGCGGGTCCGCCAAGACGAGGAGCAGGATGCCCTCCGGGAGGCGATCGTTCGCGCGGGGCTGCGCCCCACGCAGCCGATCGACCGTTTCTGGTTCCGCTCGGTGTATTTCCGTGAGCCGGGCGGCACGCTGTTCGAGCTCGCCACCGACGGGCCGGGCTTCGACCGCGACGAGCGGCCGGAGGCACTCGGCGAGAGCCTGGTGCTGCCGCCGTGGCTGGAGGAGCACCGCGAGCGGATCGAGGCGGCGCTGCCGGCGCTGGAGGTCCCGGCCAGCGGCTGACGACGCCGCGGATTCTCCCCGGTGACGGAAAAGGTGGTGGCGGGCTGGACAGCGACGCCCGGATCACGTATACTCTCACCGCTTTCAGGAAGGCAACGTCCAAGGGAACGATCGCTCGAAACCGATGCGCCGAACTCTCGACGGAACACCGAAGAGAGCGGCGCTTTTTTGATGCGACGCCCGAGGCCTGGAAGACCCCGGCAGGTAGCCGGGGGAACGAACACATCGAAACAAAGGAAAAGGGAAAAAGAAATGGCCAAGGGCAAGGTAAAGTGGTTCAACGACGCGAAGGGCTTCGGCTTCATCGAGCAGCAGAGTGGGCCGGACGTCTTCGTCCACTTCTCCGCGATCGCCGGTGAGGGCTTCAAGTCGCTGAGCGAGAACGACGAAGTCGAGTTCGACGTCGAGCAGGGTCCGAAGGGCCCCCAGGCGGCGAACGTCAAGCGCGTCTCGGGCAGCTCGGTAGAGTAGCCGACAAGACGCGGCGGCCGTCCACGGCCGCTGAATGAAGCCCCCGCCGGTTCACCGGTGGGGGCTTTCGTTTGGAGTCCGGATCATGACCCGACCCGAGCCATCCCCGACGCCCGAGCAGCTCGACGCCCTCCGAGAGGAGATCGCGGACGAGGTCGAACGTCTCGAGCGACGGATGAAGTCGTCCGCGGACACGGTGCGCCCGGTCGACCTCGATCCCGGGGCGGTCGGCCGGCTCTCACGCATGGACGAGCTCCAGAACCAGGCGATGGCGCGCAACCTGCGGGACCGAGAGTGGCAACGCCTCGCGGACCTGGAGCGCGCACTGGAGCGGATGGAGAAGGGAACCTACGGGACGTGCGCGCGATGCGGCGGGTCGATCCAGTACGCCCGCCTGGAGGCGTTCCCCGAGGCGGCCACCTGCGTGGCCTGCTCACGCTGACGCCGAAGAGGGATACGATGGAGACGACCCGGACCTCCACGATCGACGAGGTCGCCCGACGGCGGACCTTCGCGATCATCAGTCACCCGGACGCGGGGAAGACGACGCTGACCGAGAAGCTCCTCCTCTTCGGCGGGGCGATCCGGCAGGCGGGCACGGTGAAGGCGCGACGCGCCCAGCGTCACGCCACCTCCGACTGGATGGAGGTCGAGCGCGAGCGGGGGATCTCGGTGACCTCGAGCGTGCTGCAGTTCGACTACGCCGGGAAGCGAATCAACCTGCTCGACACGCCGGGCCACCAGGATTTCTCCGAGGACACCTACCGCACGCTGGTGGCGGCCGACAGCGCCGTCATGCTGCTCGACAACCGCAGGGGCGTGGAGGAGCGGACCCGCAAGCTCTTCGACGTCTGCCGGATGCGGCGCCTGCCGATCTTCACGTTCGTGAACAAGTGCGACCGGGCGGGGGTCGACCCGCTCCAGATCGTCGACGGCGTGGAAGCCGATCTCGGCATCCGGTGCGCGCCGGTCACCTGGCCCGTCCTGGACGGGGTGGAGTGCCTGGGGGTCTTCGACCGCCGCAGCGGGCTCGTCCATCGCTTCCGTCGCTCCGCCGACCGCGGGGCGACGCGAGGCGCCGTCGAGGCCTACCCGATCGACTCGTCCGGGGCGGCGGCGGCCTTCCCGGCGGCCTCGCTCGAGAGGGTGCGCGAGGACATCGCCCTCCTGGATATGGCGGCCGCGGGCTTCGACGACGAGGCGGCGATCGAATCCGGCGCCGTCTCACCGACCTTCTTCGGGAGCGCGTTGCTCAACTTCGGGGTCGAGCTCTTCCTGCGGTACTTCCTGGAGAAGGCGCCTTCGCCCGCTCCGCGGGAGGCCGGGGAGGGATGGATCCATCCCGAGGACGACGAGCTCACCGGCTTCGTCTTCAAGATCCAGGCGAACATGGACCCGAAGCACCGCGACCGGATCGCCTTCGTCCGGATCGTCTCCGGCCGCTTCGAGCCCGGCATGGAGGTCCTGAACCTCCGGACCGGACGACCGGTGCGCCTCACCTCCGCCCGGAAGTTCCTGGCCCGGGACCGCGAGGAGGTCGAAGAGGCGGTGGCGGGCGACGTCGTGGGGATCCACGACCGCGGCGAGCTGAGGATCGGCGACACGCTCGCCGGGTCCCAGGGTCCGTCCTTCGGCGGGATCCCGCGGTTCTCGCCGGAGCGGTTCGCCCGGGTCCACCCGGAGACTCCGCTCAAGCGCAAGCAGATGGACCAGGGCCTCCGCCAGCTCTCCGAAGAGGGGGCCGTCCAGGTCCTCTACGACCCCGCCGGTGGCCCCCGACCGATCGTGGGGGCGGTGGGCGCGCTCCAGTTCGACGTCCTGCTGCACCGGCTGGAGCACGAGTACGGAGCCGACGCGCGGCTCGAGAACCTCCCCTACCGGTTCGCCCGGTGGGTGGTGGGCGACGGCGAGGCGATCCGGCGGCTGGGGGACACCTACCAGCGCAGGCTCGTCTACGACCACCGCGACCGGCCACTGATCCTGTTCGAGACCGAGCACGCGCTGCGGCGGGCGGAGGAGGACGCGGGCGGGGTCGAGCTTCACGCGGTCTCCCCCTGAGCGGGGCGCCGCGCCCACCCCCCCGCCGCGGCGACGGCTCAGGCGAAGAGCTTCTCGAGGTTGTTCAGGGCGCTGGCCCAACCGGATTCGTGACCGTCGTGGCTCTCGGCGTCGGGGAGCCGGCTGTCGCTCGTCGCGCGCCTTGCGGTGTAAGAAATCCGATACGTGTGCCTCCGCGTGCCGCCTAATCTCGACCGGGAGAGAGCGGAGACGGCAAGGAGGCGAGCCATGAAGGGGTCCACGATTCTGGCCGTCGTGGCGGTCCTGGCGGTCGCTTGCGGCGGGGGAGACGAATCCGCCGGTCCGGAAGCGGGTCTGGACCGCGTGTCGGCGGCCGGAGCCGAGGTCGAGGTGACGCGGATCACCTTCGGCCGCGCCGAAGGGCGCGAGGCGGGGGCCGCGGGGTTCTTCTTCGGCCCGGAGGACGAGCTC
>JAHWKZ010000004.1 GCA_019347645.1 Gemmatimonadota bacterium
CGCCTCCACGGCGACGTGGAGCAGGAGGGAGCGGAGACCCCGCAGGAGCGTAGCGACGAGGAGGCTCCGCGACCGGGCGTCGTCGCCGTGGAGGCGCCCTCCGGTCCCGCGCCCCCGGTCCCCCTACCACGACCCGCCCCGACGACCGGCCGGATCGAAGAGAACCCCTCAGGACGTGATGATGACCTTCGTGCCGATCTTCATCATCGGGTAGATCGTGGAGATGTGATCGCCGCGCATCCGCAGGCACCCGTGCGAGGACGCCCGACCCACCGTGTTCTCGTACTTCGTTCCGTGGATCGCCAACCCGTCGCCGAGGTACAGGGCGTAGTCGCCCATCTCGCCGGGGAAGTACCGCGCCCGGCTGTCGGCAGCGGGCACCCGGAGTCCCTTCTCGATGAAGTGCCAGTCGGGCGCGTACCAGACCGGGTCCTCTTCCTTGCGCCCCACCGAGAACACCCCCGTCGGGGTGGCGAAGTGCCATCCCTGCTCGGACGCGTCGGGCCGCAGGAAGTATCCCTTCCCCACCGCCACCGGGAAATCGTGCAGGACGCGACGGTCCTTCATGACCCGGAGGCGCTTGTCCCCCACGTCCACGTGCAGGTACACCTCGTCGGAGCCGGGGGCGTAGTAGGGCGAGCCGGCCATCGTCCCGGAGAAGTCCAGGGCCGCCGTCTCTCCCAGGGCGAAGAGCGTCTGGCCCCCGAGCGGGCGCGCCAGCGCGCCCAGCGCGAGGACCGCCACGCCGATCGTCAGGCTGTTTCGAACCGCGTTTCGCATGCCGATGTCGGACCTCCTTGGATCGTGGGGTCGCAGGATCCGCGCCGTACCGGCCCCACTACGAGCTCTCCCTGAATATACACGTCATCCAGCGACGCCACATTCCTCCGTCTCGTACCCACAATAGAACGGGGCCCCCGAGCTCGGGGGCCCCGTTCCGGACCTTGACGTCCGCGGAGGAACCTGCCGGGCTCTAGTTCGCCCGGATGAAGCCCGTGGTACCCCGGACCTCGCTCTCCAGCCGGTAGGGCTGGTAGGTGTTCTCCGGATCGCACAGGGGCAGCAGGATCTCCCTGTACGGACGCGTGGCGTCCGACCGGGCGTAGACCGGAACGCCGCGGTACTCGCCGATCTGGGTCAGCTGGTCCATCGCGACGGTTCTGGTCGCGCCGAACTTCACCCAGTTCCTACCGTCCACGTTGATCGTGGCGTCGCCCGTGAACCAGGGCTGGTCGGCCAGGCAGGCCAACTCTTCCTCGGGCTGCTCGATCGGGCAGCCGGTCTCGTCGACCTGGACCCCCGCCGGGGTGTTCGGGCAGCGATCGATGCCGTCGAAGACGCCATCGTTGTCGCTGTCCAGCGGGCAGCCGCGCTCGTCGACCATCGCGCCCTCGGGCGTGTTCGGGCAGGCGTCGAGCCCGTCCGGCACACCGTCACCATCGCTGTCGACCGGACAACCCGTCTCGTCCACGATCACGCCGCGTGGCGTGTTCGGGCACAGGTCGTCCCGGTCGGGCACGCCGTCGAAGTCGCTGTCCCGGACGCCGAAGCCTTCCTCGGAACCGCCGAACCCGATCGTGAAGCCGACCTGGAATTCGGGGTTGTTGGCCTGGAAGGTCTTGGTGTTGGGCGCCGGGATCGGAGTCTCGAAGAAGCGGTCGACCAGCGCGACGTTGTCGCGCGCGTCGAGCCGCAGGGCGAACCGCTCGTTGAAGAAGACCTTCACGCCGCCACCCCAGTTGAGCGAAGTGGCCGGCTCGTCGGTGACCTCGCCCGCATCGTCCTCCTCAGCCGCGTCGAACACGAGCTGTCCCACGCCGGCCGAGAAGTAGGGAACGAAGGTCTGGTCCGCCGCGAAGAGGAACTGGTAGACCGCGTCGATCCGCACCTCGGTGACGTCGACGTCGGCCCCCCCGAAGATGTCGTCGATCTCGTCGAAGACGTCGTCGCCTTCGCCCTCCTCGACGAAGCTGGCCTTCGAGAAGCTGATCGTGCCCTCGACGCCGATGTTCGCGTGGGGGAACCAGGCGAGCTTGCCGCCGGCCACCCACCCCGAGTCCATGAAGACGACATCGTCGTCGTAGACCCGGATTCCACCCATGCCCGTGAGCTCGAAGCTCCGGTGCAGGGTCTGACCGAAGCCCGTATCGGCGCCGAACAGCGTCAGCGCCCCCAGGACTACGGTTGTCAGAAACTTCCTCATCTCGTTACCTCCGCGAAGACGTCAGTTGCCGCTAGAACCAACTATAGGGGAAGCGGGGGGGCGGCGCGAGGCCGCCCCCCACTCCCCGGGCGTGCTAGTCGGTTATCGTAGTCGGCTCCTCGTTGGTCACGGGGGTCATCAGCTGATCGCTGGTGAGGACCACGCGGTTGACGTCCTCGCCGGACCGCTCGGCCTCCGCGAAGAACTGGATCTCCGCAAACTCGCCCGGACCGAGGGTGCCGATGTCCCAGGTGAATCCGCTCTCGCTCACGCCGGAGACCGATCCCCGGGTCGGGAAGCCGTCGCGGAGGCCATCGAACGTGAAGATCCCCGTGTTCGGCGCCAGCAGGTCTTCGACCAACACACCAGTCGCCGTGAATTGGCTCTGGTTCGTGATGATCACCTGGTAGGCGAAGTCCTCCCCGGACTCGCCGACCGTGAATTCCTCCTTCGCCGACTGGAATTGACCGCCTTCGTCGATGAAGCCGTCCTCGTTCGAGATGTCCATCTCGATGGCCACCACCAGGGTGACGCACGCGATGTCGGTCTCGATGAGAGTGCCGGCCGGGTTCGTGCCGCGCGCGGTGACGCGGTTGCAGAACGTGCCTTCCTCTCTCACCGTCGGGACGGTGAGGGTGAAGACCCTCTGGAACCCGCCCGGAGGCAGGTTCCCGATGTCCACCGAGAAGGTGGTGGAATCGGGATTGATCGTGACGGTCGCGTCGGTGAAGCCGGACGCGAGCTCGATGTCCTCGCTCCGCAGCAAGCGCGGGTTGCCCAGGGTGTCCTCACCGAAGAGGCCCGCGTCGACCGTGTCGGCGATGACCACGTTCGTCAGCGTGGCGCTGCCGTTGTTGGCGATCTCCACCGTGAACACCGCGTTGCTACCGGCCGTGATGACCGCGTCCGTGGTGGTCTTCCGGACGTCGAGGAGCGCCTCGCGCACCTCGTGGCACAGCGTGTCGGCGTCGAAGGACTGCGCCCGGTCGTCACGCGTCCGGTTCTCCGGCCCGTCCGTGACCGTGGCGATGTTGCACCACGTGCCCGGCAGCGAGGGATAGTTCTGGTTCGCCGCGAGGAAGACCTCCACCGAGTCCTCGGACTCGATCCCGCCACCCACGGCCGTGCGGGCGAGGACCTCCACGTCGAACCACTGGATGAAGACGACCTGGTCGCCATCCTCCGTGGAGGCCGAGACGGCCGCCTCGCGAGCCTGCTCCACCGTGCCGGCATCGGTCGTGATGCCGGTGCACTGCGCGGGCACCGTGTAGGCGTTGCCGGCAGCAGTGCCGTCGTCGCCGCGGATGCACTCGTCGATGGCGTCGCCGGCCTCGTCGTCGTCGGTGTCGAGCGCGTAGACGACCGCGTTCGGGTCGAACGCCGGGCGGTCACGCTGGAACTCGAACGCCTGGCTGCCGTTCCGCATCGTGGGCGCGCCGTCGTCCGGCGGCACCACGTCGAACTGCGTGCCGAAGCGCGGCAGCGTGTCGGTGATGCGGACGTTCTGGCTACGGACCTCACCCTCGTTGATGACGGTGATCGTGTAGCTGAACGTCTGGCCGACCTGGACCGTGTGCGTCTTCACCGGAATCGGCGTGTTCTGGAGGACGTCCGGGCCGCCGTTGGCCTCGGAGACCGTCCGCCGCGTCGCGCCCGGCGTGGTCTTGATGATCTGCAGCCGGCTGGTGACAAACCGCTTGTTGAACGTGAAGTCCGCGCACACCTCGCCGAACTCGTCGACGAACCGGACACGGAACGTGTTCTGGTTGTCGATCTCGGCCGCCAGCAGCCGCTGGTAGGCGGTGCTGAAGGTGTCGGGCGAGCCCGGGCCACCCGGGTTGCAGTCGCCGTTGCCGTCCACGTCGACGCAGAAGAACGTGCCCGGATCGGGCCGCGTCTCGGCGATGCCCCACCCGATGAAGTCGTCTTCGTCGCAGGGCGCCGTGCAGGCGGGGTTCTGGGTGACGACGCCGCCGTCGAAGGCGTTGTTGTTGGCGTCGAACTCGATCGTCGCCCGGTTGCGGGTCGTGATCAGACCGCCGGGGTTGTTCGAGTCGATCCAGTACTGGTCGTCCGACGGGCCGTTGTGCTCGGCGTTGCAGACGCCGTTGTCGCAGCCGTCGCCGTCGTTGCCGGGATCCTCGCCCCAGAAGTCGACGTCGGGCGTGTCGTCGGTGATGTCCCACACCATCCGGCCGCGGGAGATGTTGAACGGCGAGTCGCTGCGCAGGCGCCGGACCTCGCTCATGAAGAGCACCCGGTTGCCGGTCAGCTCGCAGGCGTTGGCGATGTTGAAGGCCGTCGCCGCGGCGTTGCCGGGGGCGCAGCCGTCGACGCCGGGATACGACGGGTTGTCGTCATCCGCGGCGGCCAGCTCGCGCCGGTCGAGGATGTTGACGATCTGACCGCCGTCCGAGATCTCGTTGAACGTGGCCTCCGGATCGTCGTGGATGTCACGCGTCGGACCCGGGTTGTTCGGCCAGGTGACCTCGAAGACCCGCGCATCCCAGTTCACCCACCGCTTGATCGCGAACTCCTTGTCGCAGGCGTTCGGATCGTCGAGCGCGCAGTTGGGGTTGTCCTTCGGGATGTCCGGCGTCGAGACGATTACGTCGGTGAGGCCCTCGACGGGCGAGGTGATCACGATCCACGTCTGACCGCGGCCGACCGTCACGTTCTGGCCGCCGAACGACACCGTCTGGGAGTCGTCGTTGGTGAACGTCACCGCAAAGCGGCTGTCGACCTTGAACGCCGGGGAGAGGCCCGTGCGCGCGGTCGTGAAGTCGAGGTCGGGATCGTCGGTGTCGACGATCGAGCCCGTGTTGCCGGGGACCGTCGGGATCTTGCAGCCCGCCGGGTCGTCGGTCAGCTCGGGGCACTCGACGGTGATCGTGCCGTTCTCGGAGATGTTCAGGTCCCAGTCGACCCGCGCGCCCTAGACCAGGTCACCGTCCTCGTTCGTCACCCGGGCGATGAACATGTGCTGGGTCCGGATGATGTTGCAGTCGATCTCGGGGTTGCTGTCGCCACCCGGGACCGGGACGAGCTCGATGTCCGAGCCCGGGCCGAGGGTGACCGGCTCGCCTTCCACGTTCGGGAAGACGGTCTGGCCGAAGTCGCGCGTCAGGGTGAGCTCCAGGAATTCCGTCTCGCCGGCCACGATGTTGGCGCCCCCGGAGGCCCGGAACGGGATCCCGGAGATCGTCGTCTGCGCGGTGACGGTGACGGCGCCCGGCTCGAGGTCGCTGAACAGCGCGAAGCCGTTCGGGTCCGTGGTAGCCGAAGCGATCGTGTCGCCCTGGGCGCTGACGACCGTGACGGCCACGCCGCTGATGGACGCGCCCTGACGGTTCTGGACGCGGACGTTGAGGTTGCCCGTCGTCGGCCGGCCATCTGCCGGCTGCGTCAGCTGGAGGTTCGCGGTCGCGGTCGGCTGATCGGCCGAAAGCGTGACGCTCGTCGAGGCGGACGTGAAGCCCTCCTTCGACGCGGTCACCGCGAACGACTGCGATCCCTGGGACGGGAGCGGGATGTTGGTGATTTGAAAGTTGCCCTCGGCGTCGGTCAGCGACGTCGACGTGGCCGGCGACGTGCCGACCAGGGCGCCGACGATCGCCTCGCCTTCCGGACCGGTCACCTTACCGGAGATCGTCCCGGTCACGGTGGGGGGCGGTCCGCCGAAGGCGGCGCCCTCGTCGTCGGCGCACGCCGCCGCGAACGGCAGCGCGAGCACGATCGCGAGGGCGGGAATCCGCCAGAACTTGCTCAAGGAGCTCATTCCCTTGGTTCTCCTCTGGTTGAGTGCGTCCCTTGCGGGTTTCGCGGTTGCGATGGTAGCGGAAAAGCTCGAAAAGACGTTGTGCCCTCTGGCACCTCCTCGGGTTCCGTCGTTGCTCGGTTGCGTATCGGCATCGGTTCGGGCCTCCCGGCCCCGTTTTCGGTTCGTCCCGTGGAGCGAAGACACCCCGCTCCAGGCTCAGATTTCTGAGCGCGAGCTCAGATATCTGATGTCGTCGCCGGCGCCTCGGGCCCCGGCGAAACGGTCCTAACTCCTTCTTTTCCAGGGATCTCGGTCGAATCGTCCCGATCTCCCCGTTCGAACCCGGTGTGTAAGGTCGCAAACGACGTGCCGTACGCGGGAGAGGGCGCCGGTGTCCTCGATCGAGGGCGTCGGTCAGGCGACCTCGGCCGCGACCGGCCGGACCCCCAGTCCGGGCTCCTCGGGATCGGGCAGGACCCGGCCGTCCTCGAGGCGGAGCCCGACGAACGGATCGTCGGTGAGCAGGAGGTGGCCGTCCAGGTCGACCCAGTCGGCCAGCGGCGCCAGGTGGGCGGCGGCGGCGATCCCGAGCGAGGACTCGACCATGCAGCCGAGGAACACCCCGAACCCGAGCGCCTTCGCCGCGGTCATCAGCCGGTACGCCTCGCCGACCGAGCCCGTCTTGGCCAGCTTGACGTTGACGACGTCGACGACGCCGATCAGGCCCGCGAGGTCGGCGCTCGTCCGGCACGACTCGTCGGCCACCACCGGGATGTCGGTCGCGGAGGCCACCCGGGCCAGCCCCTCGCGGTCGGCGGCGGGAAGCGGCTGCTCCAGGAGCTCGACCCCGAGCGCCTCGAGGGCCGGGATCCGCGCCAGGGCCTCGCTCCGGCTCCACCCCTCGTTGACGTCGACCCGGATCGGCTTGTCGGTCATCGCGCGAATCCGCTCGAGGACCTCGACGTCCCCCTCGAACCCCATCTTGATCTTGAGGATCGGGTAGGCGTCCGCCTCCCCGACCCTGGCCCGCATCGCCTCGGGCGAGCCGATCCCGATTGTGTACGAGGTCGGCGGGACCGTCGCCAGCGACAGGCCGAACCAGCGGTAGAGCGGCAGCCCGTGGCGCTTGCCCAGCAGGTCGTGGAGGGCCGCGGACAGCGCCGTCTTGGCGCTCGCGTTCTCCCACAGGGTCGAGTTCCAGCGGGCCTCGATCCCGGCCAGGTCGTACGGGTCGTCGCCCAGCAGCGGGATCAGCTCGTCCATCGCCGCGGCCACCGTGCCCGCCGTCTCCCCGTAGCGCTTCGACGGCGCGGCCTCGCCCCACCCCACGTCCCCGTCGTGCTCGAGCCGGACCCGTACGTGCTCGTACGACCTGTGCTCGGAGCGGGCGATCCGGAACGGGTGGGTCGGGGTGAGGACCAGCGCCTCGGTCTCGGCGCGGATCATCGGCGCGCCCCGGCGGCCTTCCCCTTCCGCACGCCCACCCTCTCGATCACCGCCTCGACCAGCGGCTCGGCGCCGAACTTGACCGGGTCGACGGCCGGCACCCCGGTCTCGGCCTCGATGCGGGCGGCCCACTCGCGCGCCTCTCCCTCGGAGAGGTCCCACCCGTTGATCGCGACCCCGACCACGGGCGCGGGCTTGAGGTAGCCCGCGAGGCGCTCGTAGAGGTCGATCCAGTCGGCGAGCGGCATGATCTCGACCTCGTCGTTCAGCGTCCGCTCGCGGGTCGGCGGGTGGACCAGGATCTGGGCGTCGGGCATGGAGCCGTGGAGCAGCCCGAGCGTGACCCCGCTGTAGCCGGGATGGATCGCCGATCCCTGCCCCTCGACGAACACGAAGTCGGTCCCCGGCGCGTTCTCGAGGACGATCGTCTCGGCGGCGCCGGCGATGAAGTCGGCGATCACCCGGTCGACCACCAGTCCCCTGCCGCCGAGGAAGAGCCCGGTCTGTCCGGTGGGGGCGAACGCCGCGGCGTGGCCCATCCGCTCCGCGGCCTTCGTCAGCTCCACCGAGGCGGTCATCTTCCCCACGTTGCAGTCGGTCCCCACGGTCAGGACCACGGTGGCGTCGACCTCGGCCGCCCGGCGCGAGGCGACCGGAAGGTCGGTGGGGACCTTCCGGAGGTCGTGGATCCGCGAGCCGGTCCGCTCGGCGACCGCCGCCAGCTCGGGGTCCTCGGAGAGGAACGTGTGGAGACCCGAGACGACGGTGAGCCCCGCCTCGAGCGCGTCCTTCACCATCCGCCGCCAGGCCTCCGGCAGCCTTCCCCCGCGCGGGGCCACCCCGATCAGGAACGTGTCGGGCCCCCGCGCGAGCCCCTCCTCGAGGGTCCCCACGATCGGGATCGGCGGCCCGAAGCCGAGCACCCGGTCGGTCGTCCCCCCCGCGGTCTTCGAGTCGAGGACCGCCACGACCTCCTGGGGGGCGTAGCGGATCACGCAGGTGGCCGTCTTGGCGTCGAACACGCTGAAGCGCCCCTCCGCCAGGATCAGGACCCTACGCTCCGCCACGTCCGGGCTCCTCGGGCTTGGACGCGGCCAGGTCCTCGGCGCGCGCCACGTTCGTGTTGTCGAACTCCGGGCCCTCCCAGCGGACCTCCTGCGCCAGGCGCCGACCCGTCGGCGTGGTGGCGAGCCCGCCTTTCGCGGTCTCCCGGTACCGCTCGTCCATCTCGGCGCCGATCTGACCCATGACGTCGATCACTTCGTCGGCCGGGATCGGGAACTTGAGCCCCGCCAGCGCCATCTCGCTGGCCGCCACCGCCTGCACGGCGCCGCTGACGTTGCGGGTGAGGCACGGCACCTCGACGAGGCCCCCGACGGGATCGCAAATCAGCCCCAGCATCCCCTGGAGGGTGAAGGCGACCGACTGGGCGACCGACTCGGGATCGCCGCCCCGCAACTCGGTCAACGCCCCCGCCGCCATGGCGGCCGCGCTGCCGGTCTCCGCCTGACAGCCGCCGGCCGCCCCGCTGACGCTCGCCCGGGCGATGATCACCTGGCCGATCCCGGCCGCCACCAGGAGCCCCTGGGCCAGGTCGTCGTCCGACAGGTCGAGCTCCTCGGCCGCGCTGAAGAGCACCGCCGGGAGGATCCCCGAAGAGCCGGCCGTCGGGGTGGCGACGATGGTGCCCATCCGGGCGTTCACCTCCATCGTCGCCTGGGCGCGGGCGATGACGCGCGCGATGAAGTCCCCGGCCAGCGCGTGGCCCTCCTTCCGCCACGCCTCGAACCGCCGCGCGCCGCCGCCGAGGAGGCCGCTGACGCTCGGGGCGTCGGACTCGAGCCCCCGCTCCACCGCCTCGCGCATCGTCCCGAGCCGCTCGGCCAGGCGCGTCCGGACCTCGTCCTCGCTCCGCCCGCTGTCCTCCATCTCCTCGTCGAGGACCACGCGCCAGACCGGGGAGCCGGCCGCTTCGGCGCGCGCGACGATCCCCTTCACGCTGTCGAACATCTCACACCTCTCTTCGATCGTGGACTCGCCGAACGCGGCATCACTCCGTCACCTTCTGGAGCCGGCGCACCGACTTCACCCATTCGAACCCCTGGACCGCCTCGATCACGTCCCGGGGGATCGACTGGTCGGCCTGGACGATCATCGTCGCCTCGCCGCCGCGCTTCCTCCGGGTGACCTCCAGGAACGCGATGTTGACCGCGCGCTCGGCGAGGAGCCGGGTGACCTGGGCGGTCGTCCCGGGGACGTCGTCGGCCACGACGAGGAGCGTGTCGAACTCGCCGGTGATCTCCACCTCGCGGCCGTTGACCTCGGTCACCTTGACCGCACCGCCGCCCACCGACGACCCCGTCAGCGTGCCCGTTCGCTCGTCCGCCTCGAGCGCGAACGTGAGCGTGTTCGGGTGGACGCCGGGGCCCAGGTCGATCACCTCGAAGGCGACCTCCAGCCCCTTCTCGCGCGCCACCTGCAGGCTCCGCGGGATCCGCTCGTCGTCGGGCGCCATCCCGAGGAGCCCGGCCACGACCGCCCGGTCGGTCCCGTGGCCGCGGTAGGTGGTGGCGAAGGAGCCGTGAAGCCCCACGGTCGCCCGCTTCGGCGTCGTCCCCAGCGCCGCCCCGGCCAGCAGCCCGAGGCGCAGCGCGCCCGCCGTGTGGCTCGAGGAGGGGCCGACCATCCGCGGCCCGATGACGTCGAAGACGCTCACGCCGTGATCGTGGCCCGCTCGAGCGCGTCCCTCAGGTAGCCTCCGGTGTGGGAGCCCTCGGTGGCGGCGACCGTCTCGGGGGCGCCGGCCACGACCACCGCGCCGCCTCGATCGCCACCCTCGGGGCCCAGGTCGATCAGCCAGTCGGCGGTCTTCACCACGTCCAGGTTGTGCTCGATCACGACCACCGTGTTCCCCCGCTCGACCAGCCGGTGGAGGACGCCGAGGAGCATCTTCACGTCCTCGAAGTGGAGGCCCGTCGTCGGCTCGTCGAGGATGTAGAAGGTGTCGCCGGTGGCGACCTTGGCGAGCTCGGTCGCCAGCTTCACCCGCTGGGCCTCGCCGCCCGACAGCGTCGTCGCCGACTGTCCGAGCGTGATGTAGCCGAGGCCCACGTCGAACAGGGTCTGGAGCTTGCGCTTGATCTTCGGCACCCGGCGGAAGAACTCGAGCGCCTCCTCGACGGTCATCTCCAGGACGTCGGAGATGGTCTTCCCCTTGTAGTAGATCTCGAGCGTCTCGCGGTTGTAGCGCTTCCCCTTGCACTCCTCGCACGGGACGTAGACGTCGGGCAGGAAGTGCATCTCGATCTTGATCAGGCCGTCGCCCTTGCACGCCTCGCAGCGGCCGCCGGGGACGTTGAACGAGAAGCGTCCCTGGTCGTAGCCCCGCATCTTCGACTCCGGGAGCTCGGCGAACAGCTCGCGGATCGGCGTGAACACGCTCGTGTAGGTGGCCGGGTTCGAGCGCGGCGTGCGCCCGATCGGCGACTGGTCGATCATGATCACCTTGTCGATCTCGTCGAGCCCCTCGATCCGATCGTGGTCGCCGGGCTTCTCCCGGGCGCGGTGGAGGTGACGGGCCAGGGCCCGATAGAGGACGTCGTTGACGAGCGTCGACTTGCCGCTCCCGGAGACCCCGGTCACGCACACGAACCTCCCCAGCGGGAACGCGACGGTGAGGCCCTTGAGGTTGTGCTCGCGCGCGCCGACGACGACCAGCGACTCGCCGCTCCCCTCCCGGCGCTCCTCCGGCACCTCGATGCGCCGCTCGCCGCGGAGATACGCCCCGGTGATCGACGCCTCCGCCGATTCGACGTCCGCCGGGGTCCCCTGGGCCACCAGGTGGCCGCCGTGCCGTCCGGCCCCGGGGCCGAGGTCCACGACGTGGTCGGCCGCCCGGATCGTCTCCTCGTCGTGCTCCACCACGAGCACCGTGTTCCCCAGATCGCGGAGTCGCCGCAGGGTCTCCAGCAGCCGGTCGTTGTCGCGCTGGTGGAGCCCGATCGACGGCTCGTCGAGGACGTACAGCACCCCGGTGAGCTGGCTGCCGATCTGGGTCGCCAGCCGGATCCGCTGGGCCTCGCCGCCGGCCAGGGTGCCCGCCGAACGCTCGAGGGTCAGGTAGTCGAGGCCGACGGCGGTCAGGAACCACAGCCGCTCGCGGATCTCCTTGAGGATCTGCCCGGCGATCTCGAGGTCGCGCTCGGCCAGCGCGAGCTCGTCGAAGAACTCGTGCGCCTTCCAGATCGGCATCCCGACCACCTCGCCGATCCCCCGGCCGCCGAGGGTGACGGCCCGCGCCTGGGGCTTCAGCCGCTTCCCCTCGCAGAAGTGGCACGGCAGCTCGGCCATGTATTCCTCGACCTGCCCGCGGACGCTGGCGGAGTCGGTCTCCTCGTAGCGCCGCTGGAGCTGGCCGACGATCCCCTCCCACGCCTCTTCGTAGGCGCCCTGGCGCTTGCCCGTCTCGTAGCGGAACTCGAGGGTCCGCTCGCCGCTCCCGTGGAGGAGGACGTTCCGGATCGAGGCCGGCAGCTCGCCCCACGGCGTATTGGGATCGAACCCGAAGGCGCGCGCCAGGGAAGGGACCACGGTCCGGGCGATCTGCCCCTTCGGCTCCCCCCACGGCTTGACGACCCCCTCCAGGATCGACAGCCGCGGATCGAGCAGCAGCCGGTCGGGATCGACCTCCATCCGGGTGCCCAGCCCGTCGCAGGCCGGGCACGCCCCGTACGGGCTGTTGAACGAGAACATCCGCGGCTCGAGCTCCTCGAAGGACAAACCGCAGTGGACGCACGCGAGGTCGTGGCTGAAGAGTCGGTCCTCGGGCTCCCCCCCGTCGACGCCCTCGGGCAGGTGCACGGAGAGCAGCCCTCCGCCGAGCTCGAGCGCGGTCTCCACCGAGTCGGCCAGGCGCTTGCGGCCGCCGGGATCGACGACCAGCCGGTCGACCACGACCTCGTTGTCGTGGGTGTTCTTCTTGTCGAGCCGGGGGACGCGGTCCAGGTCGTGGACGGCTCCGTCGACGCGGACCCGCACGAACCCTTCGCGTCGCGCTTCGGCGAAGACCTCCCGGTACTCCCCCTTGCGGCCACGGACCAGGGGGGCCAGGACCATGAGACGGGTGCCCGAGGGCCACTCGAGGATCGCGTCCACGACCTGGCTCGGCGACTGGCGCTCCACCGGCCGGCCGCAGTTGTAGCAGTGAGGCTCGCCGATCCGGGCGTAGAGGAGCCGGAGGTAATCGTAGACCTCGGTCACCGTGCCGACCGTCGAGCGCGGGTTCCGGGCCGGCACCTTCTGCTCGATGGCGATCGCCGGCGAGAGGCCGTCGATGTAGTCGACGTCGGGCTTCTCCATCACGCCCAGGAACTGGCGCGCGTACGCCGACAGCGACTCCACGTAGCGGCGCTGCCCCTCGGCGTAGATCGTGTCGAAGGCGAGCGACGACTTGCCGCTGCCGGAGAGCCCGGTGATGACGACCAGGCGGTTCCGCGGGAGCTCGAGGTCGAGGTCCTTCAGGTTGTGTTCGCGGGCGCCCTGGATTCTCAGCGTGTCGGCGGTCATGGACCGTCGAAGGTACCGCGCTCCGTCGGCACGGTCGAACCGCTCAGCCGCGACCGAGGCGGTCGACGAGGACCAGGATCAGGGCGACGATCAGCAGGAAGTGGATCAGGCCGCCGAGGGGGAGAACCAGGAACCCCACGAGCCACACGGCCAGGACCGCGACGATGGCGAGGGGCAGGGTCACGCCGCCCACGGGGAGCCGGGGGGGAGCAGGACGGGCAGCGCCTTCGGCAGCATCTCGATCCGGGCCGGGCTGGTCCCGGCCATCTCCCCGTCCCGCTGGAGCCGCACGTCCGGGACCGCCTCGATCTCGACCCGCGAGGAGCGGACGTGCACGACCAGCTCGGTCGAGGTCGGGGCTCCGCGGATCACGTACGCGGCGGTGGCGAGGTACTCGGCGATCGTCCGCGCCTTGTGGACGAGGATGTCGAAGACCCCGTCCACCGGGCTGATCCCGGGAGCGAACTCCCAGGATCGCCGCAGGACCGCTCCGCAGTTCATGACGTGGACCATCGACGCCTCGGTCTCGAGGGTTCCGCCGTCGTGGACGATCCTGTACCTGGACGGAGCCGTCTCGAACGTCGCCTCCAGGGTCGCCAGGCCGTACGCGGCGACCCCGAGTCGGCGCTTGCGCACCCGCGAGGCCCGGGCGACGACCTCGGCATGCAGCCCCGCGCTGACCGTCAGCGCGAACGCCACTCCGTTCAGGCGACCGATGTCGATCGGGGTGGGGACGCCCGCCAGTGCGGTCCGGATCCCGGCGTCCAGGCCCGTCGGCAAACCGAGGTTGAGGGCGAGCACGTTCGCGGTGCCCCGCGGGAGGATCGCCAGCGGGATGGCGCGGCCGGCGTCGATGAGACCCGCGGCGGCCTCGGCGACCGTCCCGTCCCCGCCGATCGCCACCACCCGTTCCGCCCCCTCGAGCGCGGCGCGGCGGGCGAGCGAGTCGGCCGAGACGTCCGGCGTGGTCTCGAACCGCTCCACCGCGTGCCCGGCGGACGCGAGCGCGGCGGACGCGCGGTCGGCCGCGGCCCGCCCGGCGCCGCGACCGGATACCGGGTTGTAGATCAGCGTGAAGCGCAGGGGTCCATGGGATCGATCGGGTCCTCGAGTCGGGCGGCGGACCGCTACGAGTCCTAGGCGAAGCCGCGCATCCGGGACAGCCGCTCCACCCTCTCCTCCGTCGGCGGATGGGAGCGGAACAGCCGGGTCACCCCTCCGCCCGCGAACGGGTGGACGATGAACATGTGCGCCGTGGCCGGATTCCCGCCCATCGGGATCCGCTGGGCGGCGTGCTCGAGCTTGCGGAGCGCCGAGGCGAGCGAGCGCGGCTTGCCGCTGATCTCCGCCCCGCCCTCGTCGGCCGCGAACTCGCGCGAGCGGCTGATCGCGGCCTGGACGATCATCGCCGCGAGGGGCGCGAGGATCATCAGCAGCAGCGCGAGCGCGCCCCCGCCGCGATTGCGGTTGCCGCCCCCGAAGAACAGCCCGAAGCGGGCCAGCACCATGATGGCTCCGGCCAGCGTGGCGGCGACGCTCGAGATCAGGATGTCGCGGTGCTTGACGTGCGAGAGCTCGTGCGCCATCACGCCTTCGAGCTCGTCCCGATCGAGGATCCGGAGGATTCCCTGGGTGGCGGCGACGACGGCGTGATCGGGGTTGCGGCCCGTGGCGAAGGCGTTCGGCTGCTCGCTCGGGATGATCGCGACGCGCGGCATCGGGAGACCGGCCTTGCGGGCCAGCGTCTCGACGACGCCGTAGAGATCCGGGGCCTCCTCCCGCGAGACCTCCCGGGCCTTGTACATCTTGAGGACGATCTTGTCGCTGAAGAAGTACGATCCGAAGTTCATCGCCCCCGCCAGCACGAGCGCCACCACCGCCCCGCCGTTCCCCCCGAAATACCCCCCGAGCAGGACCAGCGCCCCGGTCAGCACCGTCATCAGCAGAGCGGTCTTCAACGTGTTCATACCCTCAATATACCCACCCATTTCCCGTTTGTCCCCGGCCCGAGGGGGCGAGGCGAGGGCCGCCTCGGCCTGGGAATTGGACGAATCCCAGACCATCGAGCCCGCCAGCAAACCCTCACCCCACGCCCCACCCGCTCCACGCAAGTCGCGAGTCGCGAGCAAAGCGAGCGAAAGCATTCATCACCGTCCAAGGGGCGCTCGAAACGATGCAGATCGTGGGCTTCGCGAGGAGAGACGCCGAGGCGTAGGGAAACCTACGCCGCAGGCGACTCGACGAGTGAAGGCCGCGAGATGCGTCGTTTCCAGCGCCCCCGACTTCAATAGGTGAATTCCCAGAACAGGTCCACCCCCGCCTCCACCCCCTCCGTCTCCTCCCGACTCCTCCCCGTCCCCGCGCTCGCCTGCACCGTGAACACGTCGGTGATCTGGTACCGAAGCGCCAGCAGGTTCCGATCGATGGCGCCGCCCACCTCCTGCTCGAACGTCACGTACACGTCCGGGCTGATGAACTTCCCGATCCGGAACAGCGTCGCGATGTCCCCGGTGGGCTGTTCGCGCTGGGCGACCTCCAGGAGGTCCAGGTTCAGCTCCTGGGCCAGTTCGGCGGTCAGCTGCGACGTGAAGGCGGTCCCCGCGAGATCGTAGATCGTCTGTTGGAACTCGCTCTCCTGCCCGGCCGACGGGTTGGGGGTGCCGAACAGGGCCAGGGAGATGATCTCGCTCTTGTCGAAGGCGGGGGTCGAGGTGAGGTCGATCGTCGGGTTGCGGACCGTGCCTCCGACCGTGACCCGTACCTGCACGTCGCCGACGCCTTCGACCCCTTCGATCGTCCGGGTGGCGACCACGTGGAGCCCGGGGTTGATCTCCGGCGTCCCGTAGAAGAACACGTTGCCGCCCTCGATCGTGAACCGGCGGCCGAACTCCTCGTAGAAGCCGCGCCGGACTTCGAGGGTGCCCGAGAGCGTCGGCATGGACGAGCCGGCGGGCTTCAGCAGCGACAGGTCCCCGGCGATCTCGATCCGGGCGTTGCTCGACTGGAGGATGGCGTCGTCGGTCACCTCGACTTCCAGGTCGAGCCGGGTCCGGGTCCACAACGACGGCGACCGTTCGAGGGTGTCGCGGGCCACCGCGCCCGGGATGTCGACGTAGACGACCGCCTCGTCCAGGTCGATCACGTCCTTCCGCGTCCGCTCGGGAAGGCGGTAGATCGCCTCGTCGACGACCACCCGCCCCCGCACCACCGGCTGGTCGGTCGTCCCGGTGAGGGTCAGGTCGGCGTTCACCTGGACGTCCTGGCGGTTCTGGTCGATGACCGTCAGCTCCCGGACCGAGGCCTCGAGATCGAGCTGCCCGAAGCGGAGGTTCTGCATCGCGATCTCGCCCTGGATCTCGAACGTGCCTCGTTCGCGGTCGGTGCCGCGGATCTCCTCGACCACGATCCGGTCGTTGTTGAACCGGACGGTGCCCTGGATCCCGCCGTACCTCACTCCCGAGGCCGGGATCGTCATCGCGCCGTCGGCGATCGTGGCCACCCCCTCGAAGCGCGGGTTCTGGCTCGTGCCGGTGATCTCCACCCGCAGGTTGACCGGACCCGACAGGTCCCGCAGGCCCGGGACGACCGCGGCGAGGAGCGAGAGGTCGGTGTTCTCCCCCCGGATCACGAGGTCCACCGGCCGCTCGGGGAGCCGGTCCACGCCGCCGACGAGCGACAGATCGATCGGCAGACGCCCGGTGGCGACCAGGTGGTGGCCCTCCACGGGGGTCGTCACCGTGAGGTCGACCTCCGCGACCAGGTCCTCATAGGCGAACTGGCCCTCGATCCGCTGGAAGCGGAAGCCCCGGATCATCCCCTCGGTCACCCGACCCCGAACCTCGAGGATCGGCGCGGCGCGGGTGCCGTGGAGGGTCCCCTCCACGTTCGCGCGGCCCTGCCAGTCGCCCGGCGGCTGGCCCAGGAGCCGGGCGACGTCCTTCAGGCTGACGTTGTCGGCCGCGAACCTGAGATCGGAGCGCCCCTCGAGCGCGAAGGTCCCGTCGAGGCGCAGCGTCTGGCCGTCCTGGACGATCTCCAGCGAATCGGCCACGATCCGATCGCCGACCAGGGCCAGCGATCCGCCTTTCTCCATCCGCCACGTCTGCTCCCCCCGGTACAGGAACCGGGTCAGCTCGAGCCGCGTCTCGGGACCGGTGAAGTCGGCCGTGGCCGCGAGCGTGGCGAAGGCCTCGCCGGTCAGGTCGAAGTCGCCGTCGATCGACATCCGCCCGTCGGAGTAGGCGAGCCGGACCCCGGCGGTGTCGGCGACCATCCCGGCGACCCGGAGCGTGCGGAAGGTCCCGTCGGCCTCCATCCGGACCGCCTCGCTGCCGACGCCCGTCATCCGGACCGTCCCGCTGAAGGAGTCCGCGGTCACGCCCTGAACGTCCACTCCGGCGGCGACCACGTCGCCGATGGCCTCGAATCCCTGGTAGGTCCCGTCGATCCTGAGGTCGGCCCGAGCGCCGCTCGCCCAGTCGCCGAGGCCCGGCCACACCTCGCCCAGGTCCTCGCTGGCGAGGTCCATGTCCGCTTCGACCACCCCGTTCGCCGCCAGGCCGAAGGTCCCCTCCCCGCGGAGGGTGGTCTGCGGCATCCGGATCCATACCGTATCGGCCACGTACCGGCGGCCCACCAGACGGCCGCGAGTCACGCCCGCGAGCACGTTCCAGCGATAGATCGACGAGGGGCCGAGCTCGGCGGTGGCCCGGGCGTCGAGGTCGCGCTCCCCGAACCCGCGCCCGCGGAACCCGTAGGAGCCGGTCAGCGTCAGGTCGATGGCCGGCTCCCCGATCAGCGCGCCCACGTCCAGGCTCCGGCTCGTGGCCGACAGGTCGTAGGCGGGCACCGCGCCGGCGAAGTCGATCGAGCCGTTAACCGAGAACCTTCCCGCGGCCGCGGTCAGGTCGGCGTCCACGTCCAGCCGCGTGGGCGGCCCGTCCAGCCGCACCTCTCCGCTCACCGGCTGGGCCAGGGGATAGGCGTCCACGAACAGCCGGACGTCGGCGGGAGCGAGCGGGGAGACCCGCGCCGAGAGGTCGAGGCGCGGGGTGGCGATCGTCTCGATCCGCCCCTCCGCGGCGAGCTCCGAGCGGCCGGTGTCCACCGTCCCCCGCTCGACGATGAGGGTGGGGTTGCCCGCCGGACCCGTCAGCCGGCCGCGGAACGAGCCGGTCCCGTCGAGCCGGACCGCGGGGAAGAACCGCTTCGTCTCCTCCATCGAGACGCGCGGAGCGTCGACCGCGATGGCGAGCGAGTCGGCCTCGGGACCGAACGAGACGAGCCCCTCCGCCCCGACGGTGGTCCCCGGCGTCTCGAACACGATCTCGCGCAGCGCCAGGCTGTCGGGCGTGAAGACGCCGATGCCCGACAGGCGTCGGACGTCGAGCGCGGGCGCGGTGACCCGGAAGGACGCCTCCTCGATGGCGAAGGTGCGCCGGTTGGTGTCCCGGGTCAGGAGGTCCAAGGACATCGTCGCCTCGAGATCCGCGAACCGGTTCTCGTCCCAGCGGAGGACCGGCCAGCGCCCCTCGGCGAGGCGCACGTCGACGGAGCCGTTCTCGATCACCAGCTCGTCGATCCGGACCACCGACCCCCAACCCGGTTCCGCCGTGGGCGGCTTCTCCGGCCGCGGCTTCCAGATCGTCTGGAAATTCCACCGTCCATCGAGGGCGCGGGTCAGGTGGATCTCGGGAGAGAGGAGATGGACCTCGTCGATGATGATCCGCTTGTCGAAGAAGGGCTGCAGCGCGTAGGAGACGCGGACCCGCTCGGCCGTCACGAGCGGCACGCCGTCGGGGCCGATCAGCGAGAAGCCGTGGAGCGTGATCCCCGACAGGGGGTCCCCGCTCACCGACTCCAGTCGGACCTCGCCGATGGTGGCCTCGCCCAACCGCTGGACGATCTGGTCGCGGACGAAGTCGTTCCCCCACGGCGAGCGGAGCCACACCAGCCCTCCCACGACGAGCAACAGCGAGACCGCCACCAGCCCGAGGACCCCCAGCGCCACCCTCCGCTGCCAGCCGGCGCCGCGCGAGGAGGTCGCTTCCGTCGTCTCGGTCCGTTCATCGGTCATCTCAAAACGCGTTCCCGATCGAGATGTGGAATACCCAGCTCGGCAGGAAATCTTCCTCGCCGCTCATCTTCCTCGCAAGATCCAGACGGATCGGCCCCACGGGTGTCGTGTACCGGATCCCCACCCCAGGCGTGTACTCCAGGTCGCTCGGCGACCAGTCCCCCACGTCGCTCCACACGTTCCCCGCATCGACGAACGCCGCGCCGCGGAAGTTCCCCCTCAGGGGGAACCGGAGTTCGACGCTGCTCTCGAACAGCCCTCGCCCGCCGATCGGCTCGGGGTCCTCGTCGCCGGTGGGGCCGTCGGGATCGATCTTCGGCCCCAGCTCCCGGCGCCCGTAGCCGCGGACGCTGGTCGCGCCGCCGGCGAAGAGGCGCTGGAACAGCGGGACCCGCCCCTCGCCGCCCTCCTCGGGGTCGCCGCTGTAGGTGAAGATCGCGCCCGGCAGGACCTTCATGGCCACGACCCACCCCTGCCGGACCTGCACGTAGCGCGTCACCAGCAGCGATATCTTCTGGTACGCGTAATCGCCGGTCAGGACGGGGAAGGCGACCTGGTAGGCGAGGTTCCCGGTGTAGCCCCGGGTGGGTCGGAAGAGCGAGTCGGTGCTGTCGTAGGTGACGCCCAGGTCCGCGAAGAGGAGCCGGCTGGGGTTCACGAATTCGCGCCCCAGCTCGGGGATGAGCGTGCCCTGGTCGAAGTCCGAGAAGTCGTCCCGCTCCGCGGTGAACGCGAAGCGGGTCTGGATCTGCCGGTTCACGCGGTAGCCCCACCGCGTGGTCGCCCCGGTCCGCTCGACGGTGTAGTTCGGCTCCACCTCGAACCGGAGGAACACGCTCGTCGTGTAGTTCAGGTCCGGGATGAAGACGAACGGCTGACGGTAGGTGATCGCCCCCTCGCGCTCCAGACCCGAATACAGCCCGCGGACCTCGAGCTGCCGGCTCTCGCCGAGGAGGTTGCGGTCGAGCCACGAGGCGCGGGCGCGGAAGAGGTCCTCCGTGCCGTACCCCACGCCGAGGCGCACCAGGTGGGTCGGCGCGGGCGTGAGGCTCACCCCCACGTCCACGGTGTCGCCGCGGACGCTCCCCAGCCGGGGCTCGATGTCGACCCGCCGGAACAGCCCCAGCTCGTAGATCCTGCGCTGGCTCTCGAAGATGTCCTGGCGGTCGTACCGGTCGCCCCGATCGAACTGGAGCTGCCGGCGAACCAGCTCTCCGTCGCCTTCCTCGTAGCCTCGGATCGTCACCTCGCCGATGTAGTACACGTCACCGGGCGCCACGCCGTAGGTCACCTGGGCGCGGCGCTCGTCCTTGCGGATCCGGTACTCTAGGAGCACCTGGGCGAACGCGTAGCCCTCGTTCTTCAGCATCGCCTCCAGAGTGTCCCGCGACGCGTTGAGGTCGGCCTCGTTGAAGATCTCGCCCTCCCTCAGCGGAAGGTGGTCACGGAGGTCGTCGCCCCGGGGCACGTTCTCGGCCTCCTCGAGCCAATCCACGCGCAGGGAGTCGACGAGGGTCGGCTCCCCCTCCGAGACGGTGAAGGACACCCGCACGTCGTCGCCGTCCGCCCGGCGTACCGAGTAGGAATCGAGCCGGGCATCGAAGTAGCCGTGACGCTGATAGAGGACGTGGATCCGGAGCAGGTCCTTCAGGAACTCGGACTTGTCGAGGAAGTGATCGGTCCCGGTCCACGGCAGCCATCCGCCGCTCTCCGTGGTCCAGATCGCGTTCTCGATCGCATCGTCCGTCAACGCGCGGTTCCCGTGCACCTCGACCTTCTCGATCGTGGCTCCGTCCCTCACCCGCTCCAGACAGCACCCCCTCTCCGCGAGCGCGGCGGTCGTGTCCGCGGGGGCCGCCTGCTGCCCGCGCGAGGGCGCGGCCGACAGCAGCCACCCCGCGGCCGCGAACACGAGCTCCCGCCTCACGACGTCTCCCCGGGCCATCCGGAGGTCACGCCGCGACGGCGGTGAACCTGCGCGATCCGGGCGAGCTCGCCTCCGAGCATGAACACCACGCTGCTGTAATACACCCAGAACGCCATGATGACGAGATTGGTGAACGAACCGTAGAGCCTCATGAACCGGCCGAACTCCGACAGATAGGCGATGAATCCCTGCTTCGCGAGCTCGAACAGGAGGCCCGAGAACAGCGCCGCGATGGCGGCGTCGGCTCGGGGGATCCAGCGATCCGGCGCGTAGCGGTATACGAAGTAGAACATGGCGAACGTGATCAGGAAGGCCACCAGCGTGCTGGTCACGTCGGTGACCCACGTAACGTTGAGCGGGTCGATCCCCAGGAACGAGACGCCGTAGCTCCTCACCCATCGCAGTCCGGTCGTCAGCGAGATCGTCAGCACGAAGAGCGTGCCCACCAGGACCACGAGCTTGAGGTCGTGGATCTTACCCTCCACGATCCCCAGGCGGTCCTCCGGCGGGATCTCGAAGACGACTTCGAGCACCGTCCGCAGCGAACCGAACAGCCGGCTGGACGCCCAGACCAGCCAGATCAGGCCGATCCCCAGGAGCTTGCCGCGATCCTCCACCAGGGCGAACAGGAGCGACTCCGCCTCCGCGCTGGCGAGGGGCATCACCCGCTGGATGAAATGGAGGATCTGCTCCCGGGCCGCCCCGGAGGAGCCGATCGCGTATCCGAGAATCGAGATCGAGATCAGCAGCAGCGGCACGATGGTCACGAGGATGTTGAAGCTGATCCCCGAGGCGAGGAACAGCACCTGGTCCTGGGCCGACTTGCGCCAGAGGTTCCGGGCGTAGAACACGGTCCATCGCGCCACGGCTCGTCCGTAGCGTCTCGAGGCCTCCGCGGCTCGACGCGCTAGACGCGTCGGCCGCTGATCAGGCTCAGGATCGCGACGAACAGCGCCGCTCCGACGATGGACCAGATGAGGGGGAACTCGTGACCGTCGATGGAGATGGGGAACGGCTCGCCGAGGCCCAGCTCGCCGGCGAGCCAACCGCCGAGGAGGGCCCCCACGAAGCCCAGCGCGATCGAGACCAGGCAGCCGCCGGCCGAGTAGCCCACGATCGCCTGTCCGAGAGCGCCGGCCACGGCGGCCACGAGCAGCAGGAGCAGGAGTTCGACGAGCGTCATCGGCCCTCCGGGGTCGTTACAGTTCGGCCCAATCTATCCGGGCGGACTTTTCGGATGCAACCACGACGCCCCCCTCCCAGACGAGGGAGCCGGCGCGCCAGACGCGGGCCAGGTATTCCCCGGGGCGGGCGGCGACCCACGGCCGCGGCCCGGTCGATTCGGCGAGGCGCCGGCCGCCGGGGCCGGAAAGGATCTCGAGCCGCAGCGGCGGCGTGCCGGCGGGCACGGACGGGGAGACCTCGATCCGCGACAGCCCGCGCTGCTCCACCACCCGGACCTCGCCGGGCCGGACCGTCACGTCCTCGACCGTGATCGGCGGCGCCGTAGCGACGCCGAGCCGGTAGGTGCCGGGCATCACCAGCCGCCGTTCGCCGCTCGGGATCGTCCCGTAGTCCTCGCCGGTCGTCGACTCCTGGACCTCGACACGCACGCCGCGGAGGGGACCTCCGGCGGCGAACAGATCGATCCCCAGGATTCCCGTCTCCGGGAGCGTCACGGTCGTCTCGCCGGCGGGATCCACGACGACGTCTTCGGTCACGTACGGCGGAAGCGTCTGGACGACGAGCCGGTAGCTTCCCGGCGGGAGGGGAGCGGACCGGCCGACGGCGAGGGTGTCCACCACCCCGCCTCGGTAGGCCAGCACCCGCACGGGCGGCGGGTCGGGGAAGCCGGGAGCCGAGACCAGGAGAGAGCCGGGCTCGCTCCCGCCGGCGACCAGCCGGGTGGTCCGTCCGGTGGCGATCCGCAGGTCCTCGCGGACGACCAGCGAATCGCCCAGGTCGACCTCCACGTCGTAGGCTCCAGCCACCAGGATCGTCGAATCGCCGGTCCGGACGTAGCGGACCTCGGCCCGGTCGTCCGCCGATCGGATGGATACGGGAGCGCGACCGTCCGCGCCCTCCGGAAGGTCGACGATCAGCCGGCCGAACTCCGACCGCTCGATCGTCACCGTCTGGCCCGGAAGCACCATCACCCGCTCGATCCGGATCGGCGGGGCGGTCTGGAGGGTCACCGTGTAGAGGCCGGCCGGCACCGTGCGAGCCCGTCGCCCCGGGAAGGCGGCGACCAGCTCGCCCGTCAACGGGCGCGTCAGCCGGACCGGCGCCGAGAAGGACTCGCCCCCGCCGATGGTGAGGCGGACCTCGATCCGGCCCTGGTTCCTCAGCACCAGAGCGAGACGCCGGGCGGCCGGGACCGCACCCGCGAGGGATTCGACCCGGGTGAACGAGCCCGAGCCGGCGCGACTCAGGCAGCGGAGCCGCTCGATATCGTCGGGCTCGGGCTCGATGGCGACCACGTGGAGTCGCAGCCGTCGGTTGTCCCCCGCCCGGCCGACCACCCGGCGCCACGTCGCGCACGGAGCGCCGCCGCAGTTGTCTCCCCCGTCGGTGACAAGGACGTAGGTGGTGGCGGTGTCCGCCGCGGCACGCTCGAGGGCGTACGCCAGCGGCGACACGCCGAGAGGCTGGAGCCGCGAGACCGCATCGGCGAAGGCCGCGGAATCCGCACCCAGCTCGGCCAGCAGCCGCGTGTCGGTGCAGTCGCGGCGCAGCCGGTGGCTGGCGGAGCCGTAGGCGCGGAGCGCGAGCCGCGGCGCCTCCTCACTCTCCTCGGCCAGCGCGGCCTGGAGCGCGTGCACGAACTCCCGGGCGACGGCCATCCGATCGACGTCCCCCATCCGGCTCCGCATGCTGCCGGAGGCGTCGAGCACGACTTCGATCGGCCCCGACGGCGCGGTCGCCTGAGCGAGCGCTCCCGGCACGCCCCCGGTCGCGCCCGCCAGCAGGGAGGCGACCAGCGTGGCCTCGAGGAGACCGGCCGGCCGCGAAGGGATGCGGGTACGATCGTCGGGCCGGCCCCGGGTTGGGGTCAGGAGATCTTGAGGTAACGGGTGTGGCTGCACTTCGGGCAAGGAGGCAGCTTCTTCCCCGCCCCGAGCGACAGGACGAATCCGCATCGCTCGCACTGGTAGCCGCCCCCTCGGGAGACCACCTCGCCGGTCCTGAACTCGCTGCCGAGGAGGAGGACCGACTCCTCGTACTTGCGACGCGCGAACGATCCCGCCACGACCGCGGCCGCGGCTCCGGCCGCGCTCCACAGGACGGTCTTCCATCTGCTCATCTCGAACCCTCGTGAATCGGATCGCGGTCGCCGTGACGCCTCGTGCGCCCAATGAAGGTACCGGCCGCCTCGACCCCCGTCAAAGCGGCCGCGGGCCGGGGCGCGACCTTCCCGCCGCGCCTTGACGCCCCCACCTCCCACGGTCATACTGATCCGCTGCCCCGACGCCCCCACGAGGACCCCCGACGGAGGAAGGGAATGGACAGCGAGAACCGCCCCGACCGGCTGGAGGACGAGATCGCCGAAATCGAGGACCGGCGCGGCAAGCGGAACCTGTTCCTGATCCTCGGCGGGGTGGCGGCCGCGATCCTCCTCGTGATCGTCGTCGTCGGCGCCCGGGAGCGGGCCCGTCTCGCCGAGATCGAGGCCCGCCCGAAGATCGAGCCGATCGAGATGGGGGATCTGGTGGGGGTGGTGGCCAACCAGGCCGTCTTCTCACGCGGCGACCGGCTCACCTACGTCGACGGGATCGGAGACGCGGAGATCACGAGCGACACCCGATTCGTCCGGGAGATCACCTACAGCCCCGTGGGCGAGCCCGATACCGTCCCCTCCAACCTCTCCAACTGGACCCTCGCCTCCTCCGACAGTCTGCCCTATGTCGTCGAGCCTTCGCCGAACCCGCTGCTGGGCGTCAACCCGACCGAATATCAGGCGCTCGCGCTGGGCGCGCTCCGCCCGGAGGACTACGGCACGGGCGGCCCCAAGGACTGGCGGCCGCTCGAGGAGGAAGGCGCGAACGTCCAGGTGACGGGGGAGGCGAGTCGCGACGAGGCCGTCTACCTGACGTCGGAGCCGGTCCGGGCTCGACTCCAGGGGATCGAAGGGCTCTCGCCGATCGACTCCCTCGAGGTGGCGTGGGCGACGGAGAACAACGCTCCGCTGACGGCCTACGGCCGGATCACCAACACGCTGCGCCAGACCGACGGCACGTTGTTCGTCCTGACGGTGAACTCGGTCCATCCGCCGGCGTCGGCGAGGGGTGGCGCGACGACTCCGGCGGACACCGCGGGCGCCGACACGGCGGGCGCGGCGGCGGACACGGTCGCTCCCGGCGGGTCGTAGGTCTCGGGCGCGAGTGGGGGGTAGGGGTCGGGAGTCTCTCGGCGCGCCTGTGACGCGTCGCCGAGTGGATCATCGACTCGCCTCCTCGGCTGGCCGTCGCAGCTCACCCGAGCTGCGACGACCAGAGCGCCTCGTCGGCTCGCCGTGATCCACTACGGCTTTGGCTATTAAAGGCGCGCCGAGAGACTCCCGACCCCCACCCCGACCGGCGCCTATACGATCGAGGCCGCCGCGGCGACCACCTCGGCGATCCGGTCCGTCGGCACCGTCGCGTAGGTGACCCGCAGCGCGTTCAGCCCGATGGAGTCGTCGCGGAAGGGGACCACCCCGATCCGCCGCTCGGTGAGGAGCCGCTCCGCCGTGGCGACCGCGTCACCCCGCCGGAGATTCAGGAGCGCGAACAGCCCGCCGTGGAAGGGGTCGGGCTCGAAGGCCGCCCGCGCGGCGGAGGTGCCGAGGGCGGCCACCAGCGCGTCCCGACGCTCGGCCAGGAGGTCCAGGACCGGCCGGCGGGCCTCCACCAACGCCCCCGGCTCGCTCAACAATCGCGCCACCAGCACCTGGACCGACGTCGACGCCGACGAGATCGTCCCCCGGACCACCGCGCTCATCTTGTTCTCCCACACCGTCTCCGCGCTCCCCCGCCCACCGCTCCCCCACGACTCCGGGAACGCCGTGGTCGCCGCCCCCAGCCGCCCGCCCCAGAACAGCAGCTCCTTGGTGATCCCGTCGCACTTGATCGGCAGCACCCGCGGGTGGCGGTCCACCAGACGGTGGAACGGCGAGGATCTGGGCCGGTCGGTGTAGACGTAGCCCTCGTAGGCGTCGTCGCAGAGGATCACGACCGCCGCTCCCGTCGTCTCCGCGACCTCGACCGCCGTCTCCGCGAACGCCTCGACCTCCCGGGCCGTCGGCACGTACCCGGTCGGGTTGTGGGGGAAGTTGATCACGCAGACGACGCGGCCCTGCCGCCGCGCGGCCTTCCGCATCGCCCCCGCCCACGCCTCGATCGCCCAGGCACCGCGCTCCAGCAGCCGGACCGGCTCGAGCCGCGCCCCGCACACCGCCCCCAGCGTGGTGTCGTAGCCGTCCCAGCGGCGGTCGGGGACGAGGACCGGATCGTCGGGGCCGGTCACGAGGAGCCCCACCGCGCACAGCGCGCCGGTCACCCCCGCGGTCGCCACCGGCAGCGTCAAGCTGCCCGGATCGGCGCCTTCCTCGCCGGTCCCGCCCGTGCGTTTGCCGGCCATCCAGGCGCGCCACCGCTCCCGGAAGACTCCGACCCCGGCCACCGGCGCGTAGGGGAACACCTCGTTGGGCGTCCAGGCGGCGAACGCCTCGCGGACCCCCGGCAGGTAGGCGATCGTCTCGGCGTCTCCGGCGGCGTCGAACAGCGCGCCCGGCCCCCGGATCACGCCCATCGTGGCATCGATGCCGCCGGCCCGCGCGGCCCGCTCGCCCCATACCCGGATCCCCTCGGGCATGCGGATCTTCCGTCCGCGCGCGGAGAGGAACGGCGCCAGCCGCTCGCTCCCCTCGCGCCAGTCGTCGGTCATGGGAGCCGCGCCGCCGCCAGGCGCACCGCGGGGCGCCCGAAGGCGTCGAAGTAGATCTCGTACGTGCGATCCCGGTCGCCCTCGGCCGGGACGAGCGCGTAGTAGTCGGCGTCGTAGCCCTCCATGGCTCGGAACACGTCGAACGAGGCGCCGAGGGACAGCGTCTCGAGGCTCATCCCCTGGAGCCGCGGCTTGGGGAGGCATCCGCAGGCGGCGATCTCCTCGGCCATGCCGCCGAGGTCGACGGTGGAATACCGGTATCGCGGATCGTCGAAACCGACCCGTCCGCTCACCGCGCTGGCCACCATCCAGTCGCGGACGAGCGAGTCGAATGGAAGGCCGGTGACGTGCTGGACGTTCGAGGCTCCAAGCCGTCCGCTCGTGCCGAGCCGGTGATACACGCCGCGACCGAAGCGGTCCCCGAGGTAGAGGACGAACATCTGGTACTTGTCCGCGTAGGCGAGGTCGTACTCGAACGGGAGCATCGATCGCCCGCCGTTCTGCCCGCTCAGGAAATGCCACACCCGCCCCAGCGAATTTCGCCAGTACCCGTTCAGCCCCTCGGCGGCGAACGACAGCCCTTCATTGAGCCACCGCTCGTCGCCGATCCCTCCCCGGGTCCGCAGGTGGTGCCCGGCGTTGATCAGGTGCTGGTGCTCGTGGGCGAGGGACGACAGCACGGTGCCGAGGGGTTCCCGCTCGGTCCACAGGGCATAGAAGATCTCCACCCCGATGGTCCGGAGGGAGTCGCAGTAGACGCCACCGAATCCCTGGAGCTCGGGCGTGAGGACGACCAGCACGACGCCGTTGCCGTCCATGTCGGTCGTGGGGCCGAAGAGCTCGGTGTTGGTGGGCATGATCCGCTCGTCGAAGGCCCGTCCGATCGAATCGATCCGTGCCTGCCACTGGTCGGGCGGAGCGTCCACGTAGAGAGCCACGCTCTCGCCGAGATAGCGCAGCGGGGCCTCGCGGAAGGCGTTCACCTTGCACGAGTTCACGTTGACCGCCCGGGGGATGGCGGCGGCGGGCTCGAGGGGCCCGGGCTCGATCGCCCCCGCGACCACGTGCCCGCGATCGCGGGTCACGACCTGCGGTCGCGTCCCCGGGACCGCAGGCGGGTCCGCCCCGAACGCGACCGCGCCGGGATCCAGCCCCGCTCCCTGGTGGAGGAACCGGTAGGCCACTCCTCCGCGACGGGGGTCGAGCTGGTACGGAACGAGGGCCACCCTCTCGCCCGGCTCGACCCGGAGGCGGAGGAGGACCCCGGTCTTGGTGGGATCGATGTCCTCGACCGTCCCCGGAGCGAGCTCGAGCTCCCGCGTCGGGGCGGTCACCACGTCGAACGGCAGGTGCTGGCGACGGTCGCCTTCCAGGACGAACTCGATCGTCGTGCGGTCCACCGCGCCGGATGTCATCAATACGACGGTGGCGATGCCGTCCGCGTCGGTCGCCACCCGGTCGACCGGCACCCGGGCGGTGCCCTTCTCGCGGCGGACCTCGAACGTCGCTCCGGCCCACGGCTCTGGCTCCCCGTCCCCTTCCACCCGCCGGACCCGGAACGAGAGCGTGACTCGGGCCGCTTCCCCGACCGGGACGACCTGGAGACGCGGGGCCACGTATCGCAGCTGGACCCCGTCGCGACCGCCCGGGGCCCCGACGGGACCCTCGCCCTCGCCGCAGGCCGCGAGCGCGAGGGCGGCGAGGAATACGGGGCGCGCCCGGGTTCCCGGGCGCCGGCGGCGGGACGGCTCAGCCAACCAGGGCCTCTTCCAGCCGCCGCCGCGCCGCCAGCGCCCGTCCCGTCCACGATGTCTCGTGCGCGGCGACGTCGTCCGGCCGCCCGGCGGTCACCACTCGACCGCCCCCGACGCCGCCCTCGGGGCCGAGGTCCACCACCCAGTCGGCGCGGGCGATCACGTCGAGGTGGTGCTCGATCACCACCACGGTGTTGCCGCGATCCACCAGCTCCTCGAGGACTCGCATCAGCGCGCGTACGTCCTCGTTGTGGAGGCCGGTCGTCGGCTCGTCGAGCAGGTAGAGCGCCCCGCGGGCGGCGCTCCCGCGCTTCCGCCCCCGCCCCTTGGGGGCGGCGGAGGTCGCCAGCTCGCGGGCGATCTTGAGCCGCTGGGATTCGCCGCCGGACAGCGTGGTGGCCGGCTGGCCGAGCCGGAGGTAGCCGAGCCCGACCGACTGGAGCACCCACAGCCCCTTGCCCACCCGGGGTTCCGAACGGAAGAACCCGATCGCCTCGTCGACCGTCATCGCCAGCACGTCGGCGATCGACGCCCCGCGGAGCTTCACCGACAGCACGTCGGGTCGATACCGCCGGCCGCGGCACGCCTCGCAGGTCACGAAGACGTCGGGCAGGAAGTGCATCTCGATCCGCTGGTGGCCGTCGCCCTTGCACTCCGGACAGCGGCCATCGGCGGTGTTGAACGAGAAGTCGCCGATCGACATTCCCCTGCGTCGGGCCTCCGGCGTGCCGGCGAAGGCCTTCCGGATCGGGTCGAACGCCTTGACGTAAGTGACGGGGTTCGAGCGCGGCGACTTGCCGATCGGCGACTGGTCGACCACCGAGACTCCCGTCAGCCATTCGGCCCCCTCGATCGCGTCGTGATCGCCCACCGGCTCCCGGGAGGAGGCGCCGAAGCGGCGCTTCAACGCCCTCCCCATCACGTCGTGGACGAGGGTCGATTTGCCGCTTCCGCTGACTCCCGTGACGGCGGTCAGGGCGCGCAACGGGATCTCGACGTCGATCCCCCGGAGGTTGTGCTCTCGCGCCCCGCGCACCACGAGTCGCGGCGTCCCCTCGATCGGTCGCCCGCGCCGCTCCGGCAGCTCGGCATCGCCGCGGAGCCAGCGGCCGGTCGCGGTGTCGACAGCCTGGAGCGACTCCGGCGTGCCGGCGAAGACGACGTCGCCGCCGCGATCCCCGGACCCCGGCCCCAGCTCGATCACCCGGTCGGCCGCTCGCACGACGTCCAGGTCGTGCTCGACGACGACCACCGTGTTACCACGCTCGGCGAGGTCGTCGAGGAGCTCGACGATTCGCCCGGTATCGCGAGAGTGCAGCCCCACCGTCGGCTCGTCGAGGACGTACAGCCCCTCCGTCAGCGGGCTTCCGAGCGCGTTGGCGATCGAGATCCGCTGGGCCTCCCCGCCGGACAGGCTGCGGGTCAGCCGGTCGAGCGTCAGGTAGTCGAGGCCCACGGCCAGGAGGAGCCGGACCCGCCTCCGCGTCTCGCGCAGGATGGGGCCGAGGACCTCCTCCGGCGCGTCGCCCGGGCCCAGCTCCTCGAGCCAGGCGGAAAGGCGCGGCAGGCGCCAGGCCGCCACCTCGGGAAGGGTGCGGCCGCCGACCCTCACGTACGACGCCTCGCTCCGCAGCCGGCCGCCGCCGCAGTCCGGGCAGCGGCGGTAGGTCTGATACGCACGCAGGAAGAAGCGGATGTACGCCTTGTACTTCTTCCGCTCGAGGGACTCGAGGAACGGGATCGCGCCCTCGAACTCGACGCCGCCGTAGGCGCCGCCATGGACCAGCGCGTCCCGCGCCTCCGCGGGCAGCGTCTCCCACGGCTCCGTCCAGGGGATGCCCGCGCGACGGATCCGCTCCCGGAGCCGGTCACGGCGCTTCGCGTAGCGCGGCTTCGTCCACGGATCCAGCGCCCCCTCCTTCAGCGACCTGCGGGGGTCAGGGACCACTCGGTCGGGGTCGTACTCGAGCAGGTTGCCGAATCCGTTGCAGGCCGGACACGCCCCGTAGGGATTGTTGAATGAGAACATCGACGGCCGCGGCGCCGGGAAGTCCCGGCCGCAGCCGTCGCAACGGGTATGGCGACTGAACCGGGTCCCCGCCTCCGGCCGCGTCCGCCCCCGCTCGAACACCACGGCTTCCCCCTCGCCCTCCTCGTAGGCCCGCTCGATCGCGTCGACCAGCCGGGCGCGCGGCGTCGAGCCCACCTTCACCCGATCGACCACCACGAACAGGGGCGCCTCCTTCGTCAGGTCGCGCCCGGGCTCGAGATCCTCGAGGTGGATCTCTCGTCCCGCGGCGAGGAGCCGGACGAAACCGAGCGCCCGGAGGTTCTCGACCAGCGTCCGGTGGGTCAGCGCGGCCGACAGCGGCAGCGAGAAGGCGAGGTAGAGCGCCGCGCCGTCCAGCTCGGCCCCCAGGCGATCGGCGACCGCCACGGGCGACCAGGGCCGGACCTCGAGATCGCACTCGGGGCACACGAGCCGGCCCGCCCGGGCGAACAGGAGCCGCAGGTGGTCGTGGACCTCGGTCGCGGTCCCCACCGTGGAGCGGCG
>JAHWKZ010000050.1 GCA_019347645.1 Gemmatimonadota bacterium
AGGGGGTGTGACAGTCGATCGGGGTGCCGGTACGCGCGCCGACGGCCCCTCGAGATCGGCGAACGTCGTGCACCTGCATGGGCCCAACGCTACGCAGGGGGTGTGACAGCGTTGCCGGCCTCGTGCGGCCGATCGCGCCGGGCTACGCGGTGGTTCGGGGGACCGCCTCGGCGCTGATGAACAGGCGCTGGTGCTCCCGGATGGTGGCGGACCAGCCGAGCGCGTCGAGCTCGCGCTCGAGCTCCTCCTCGGAATGCTCGAGCTCGCTCCACGAGAGCCCCTCGCGGAAGAAGTAGAAGAGGCCCACGGCGGTGACGGAGAGGTAGTTCACGGCGTGGAATCCGACCGAGAACGTGAACGCGGCGGTGCGGTCGATGCGGAACGCCTCGAGGCTCTTCACCACGAGCGCCTGGTATGTCCCCACGAAGCCCGGCGAGGAGGGGACCGCCACGCCGAGGGCCACGATCGAGTTCGTGAACAGCGCGCCGGCCCAACCGGCACCGAGATCGAATGCCGCCATGCCGATCCAGTAGGTGGTCGCGATCGCGATCCATTGGGCGACGGCGAGCACCAGGCTGACGACGATCAGGAGGGGACGCCTCAACAGGTGGAACCCGTCGGCGAAGGTGACGATCGCCCGCTCGATCGGCTCCTCGAACCGTCCCTCGAAGAGCTTCCGTGAGACCCACTGGGCGAAGGCCACGAACCGGTGAGCCCGGAACAGCAGCCAGACCTGGAACGCCAGGAACCCGAGGAAGATCCACAACGCCACCCGGGCCGTGGTGTCGGCCCACCCCGGCAGATCCTGGACCAGGGTCACCAGGTAGAGGAGCCCCACCAGCGCGAACCCGTCGAACATCCGCTCCACGAACAGGCTCCCGAACGCCGTACCGGTGGGAACTTCCTCGCGCTTGCCGAGCGCGTACGCGCGCACGAACTCGCCGATGCGCGCCGGGAGGACGTTGTTCGCCATCAACCCCACCGCGGTGGCGCTGACACATCCCGCGAGCGGGACGCGCCCGGCCGGCAGGAGGAGGATCTTCCAGCGGATCGCCCGGAACCCCACGTTGACGATCGGGGCGAGGACGAAGACCGCCGCCAGCAGCCCGTAATCGGCGTCCCGCAGCGCCTCCCCGACCTCTCTCCACTCCACCCCCTGCACCGCCCACCAGATGGCCGCGAGAGAGATCGCCACCCCCACCCACGTCTTCCACCGGTTCACGACCGCTCTCCCGCCCCCGCACGATCCCGTCGAAGGCCGCTCAAGATGGTCGAGATCGGCGTGAACGCGACGAGGGGAGGCGAGGCGTAGGGAAACCTACGCCGCAGCCTCCCCGAGGAGTGTTCGCGCCGAGATCGGCCATCTTCAGCGGCCCGACTACAAAAGGGTGGTTTCGTTGATGACCAGCTTATACACCGCCCCCAACCGGTCCGCCGCGCGATTGGAAAGGATCATCCGGGGCAGGAAGATCTCGAAGTACTCCATGACCGGCGAGATCGAGGTGTCGATCTTCAGGGCCAGGGTGATGAGGGGCTTCTCTCCGATGTCCTCGTCGTCCTCGAGATCGGCCACCGTGACCGAGGCGGTGTCCCCCTCGACCGACGACTCCTCCCCCGCCCTTCCCCCTCCGTTCCCGACGGCGGGGCCGCCGTCCTCGCGCTCGCCGGTCATCTCGGTGGCGGCGCGGGGACCCACGACTTTGAGCGACGAATGGGTCACCGCGTAGTTCACGCGGTCGTGGATGTCGAGCTGGATCATCGCCTTGTCGCGGACCCGCGAGCGGTGGACGTCGGACTTGTCGGCCAGGATCAGCGCGGCGGCCATGTCGCTGACCGGCGCTCCGTCGGTCTCGTGGTGGTGGCCGATCGCGGTCACCACCTCGATGGTGTCGTCGATCGGCATCCCGGCCTCGCGAAGGAGCTGGTGGGCCAGCGTCGCCCCGGTCTGGGCGTGGTGGTCGCGGTTGACGACGTTGCCGATGTCGTGGAGGTACGCCGCGATGGCGGCCAGCTCGCACTCCCGCTCCGGCTTCTCCAGCGCCTCCATAACCGCGCGCGCCCGCTTGGCGACCACCCCCGCGTGACGGCGGCCGTGCTCGGTGTAGCCGATGGATTCGAGGACACCGTCGGCCCGATCGAGGTAGTGCCGGATCTCGGGCTCCCGCTTGATGTCGGCGAGGCTCAGCATGGGGTCCCTTCCGGTGGATCGATGTCGGCGCCCAGGAGCCGGGCGACCTCGCGATGGCCGTCGCCGCGGTGATGCTCGGGGACGAGCTCGAGCGCCACCCGACCGAGCGCCCGATACAGGTCCAGCGCGAGGGGCCGGTCGGCGAGCGCCTCGACCTGGACCCGCACCGTGCGGGCGTCGCCGCGGGCCACCGGACCCGTCAGCGCCTCGGCGGCCGCGGCACCGGAAAGGTTGGCCTCCGCACGAGCGACGAGCGGAGCCAGCAGCGCACGGGCCTCGTCGCCGGCGATCCCCGCCTCCGACAGCAGGCGGGTAGCGACCGCGTCGAGGACGACCCTTCCATTGGCGGCAAAGACCAGCGCGGCATGGTACCACGGCTTCGCCCCCGTCGCCAGCAGGACGGCGGTGGCTCCCAGGGCGGCCGCCAGAGCTCGAGCGAGGTCGACGGCCGCGGGGTCCCCCTCGATCGCGATCCGCGCCCCGGCCAGCGCGTCCGCGTCGTCGGCCGCGCCCCGGAACGTCATGGCGGGATGCCACGAGGCCGCCGGGATCGAACGTTCGCGGAGCGGCTCGAGGAGAGCGGCGGGGTGCGCGCCGGCGCAGTGGGCGGCGGCCCGTGGGCGGGGCGCCGTCGGCTCGGCGTCCAGAGCCTCCGCCAGGCCGCGCGCGAGATCCGCCACCGCGTCGTCGGGCACCGCCAGGAGCCACAGGTCTGCCGCCTTCGGAGACGGCGCCACGGCGATCTCCAGATCGAGCCCCCCGGCCAGATCCATCCGCGGCGGCCTCAGCGGGCGCGGACTCCAGACCCCGGCCAGCCGAACGCCGCGGCGCTCCGCGAGCCGGGCCACGGCCAGACCCGTGCGACCGGCACCGTAGACGAAGAGCGACGGGAGGCGGTTCACGAGGCGGCGCGGACCCTCACGCCCTCCCCGCGGAGGCGCTCGACCACCTCGGGACGCGCCCGGAAGTCGACCTCGATCGACTCGTCGGTGTAGCGGCGCTCCAGTACGTCCCCGACCTCGTACAGACGGGCGAGGGTCCGTGACGCCGCCAGCGGGAGCGAGAGGTGGACCTCGACCTCGTTGGAGCGGACGAAGGCGGTCAGGGCCTCCTCGAGGGCCACGAGCCCGCGCCCCTCGACCGCGGAGGCGACCACGGCGTCGGGGTGATCGGCCAGGAGCCGCGCTCTCAGCCCCGCCCGCTCGGCGGGCGCGACGAGGTCGAACTTGTTGAAGACCAGGATCCGCGGGGCCTCGACGACGTCCAGCTCTTCGAGCACGCCTTCGACCACCCGCATCTGCTCCGCGTGCTGGGGGTCGGAAACGTCGACGACGTGGAGCAGCAGGTCGGCGTGGAAGACCTCCTCCAGCGTCGCCCGGAACGACGCCACGAGGTGGTGGGGCAGGTGACGGATGAATCCCACGGTGTCGGTCAGCACCACGGCTTCGCCGGTCGACAGATCGATGCGCCGGGTGGTCGCGTCGAGGGTGGCGAAGAGGCGGTCCTCGGCTTTCAGCCGCTCGCCCGCGAGCCGGTTCATGATCGTGGACTTGCCGACGTTGGTGTAGCCCACCAGCGCCGCGTTCCAGACGTCGCCCCGCCCCTCGCGCTGGAGTTCGCGCCGCTTTTCGATCCGCGCGAGCTTCTCCTTGAGCGTGATGATCTTGTCGCGGATCACTCGCCGGTCGACCTCGAGCTGGGTCTCGCCGGGCCCCCTCAGGCCGATGCCGCCGCGGATCCTGGAGAGGTGCGTCCACATGCGCTTGAGCCGCGGCAGCAGGTACTGGAGCTGGGCCAGCTCCACCTGGAGCTTCGCTTCTCGCGTCCGCGCCCGCTCGGCGAAGATGTCGAGGATCAGCTCGGACCGGTCCAGCACCCGAACGCCGACCACGTCCTCCAGGTTCTTCCCCTGGGCGGGAGAGAGATCGTTGTCGAAGAGGACCATCTCGGCGTCCTTCGCCTTCACCTCGCGGCCGAGCTCCTCGGCCTTTCCCCTGCCGATGAAGAATGTCTTGTCGATGGTGTCGCGGCGCTGGACGACCTCGCCGACCACCACGGCGCCGGCCGACACGGCCAGTGCCCGCAGCTCCTCGAGCAGCGTCTCGTCGCTCCATACGACCCCGTCCTCGTCGGCGGTCGCCGGTCCTCCCACGGCGGCCAGCACGACCCGCTCGGGCGCCGAGGGACGAGGGACGGTACGCGTCACGAGCGCTCCTCCGCCGGGTGGCTCCGCTCGCGCGCTTCCTTCCAGCGCGCCTCGAGCTCGGCCATCCGCGCGGCGACCCGCCCCTCGAAGCCCCGTCCGCCGGGCTCGAAGTAGCGCCTTCCCAGCAGCGCCTCGGGCAGGTGCGACTGGGCGACGACGGCGTCCTCGTGGTCGTGGGCGTACTGATAGCCTTTTCCGTACCCGAGATCCTTCATGAGCTTCGTCGGTGCGTTGCGGATGTGGAGCGGCACGGGCTCCGCCTCGGTGGCTCGAGCGTCCGCCGCCGCCTTTCCGTAGGCCCGGTACAGCGCGTTCGACTTGGGCGCCGCGGCGAGGTAGACCACCGCCTGGGCGAGCGCGAGCGCCCCCTCGGGCATCCCGATGAAGTGGACGGCCCGCTGGGCGGCGATCGCCTGAGGGAGCGCCCGGGGATCGGCGAGACCGACGTCCTCGGAGGCGAAGCGGACGAGCCGGCGCGCCACGTAGAGCGGATCCTCGCCGGCCTCGAGCATCCGGGCGAGCCAGTAGAGGCCGGCCTGGACGTCGGAGTCGCGGAGCGACTTGTGGAGCGCGGAGATCACGTTGTAGTGCTCCTCGCCCGCCTTGTCGTACCGCATCGCCTTCTTCTGCATCGCCGCCTCGAGCTCGGCCCGTTGGAGAGTCGCTCCATCCCCGTCGCCTCGGGCCGCGCGGAGCGAGGCCGCCAGCTCCAGCGTGGAGAGGGCGAACCGGGCGTCCCCCTGGGCGGCCTCGCGCAAAAACGCCCTCGCTTCCTCGCTCAGCGTCAGGTGCTGCTTCCCCAGTCCCCGCTCGGGGTCGGCCAGCGCTCGATCGATCACGATCCCGATCTGCTCGGGCGTCAGCGGCTCCAGGGTATAGACCCGCATCCGCGACAACAGCGCCGCGTTCACCTCGAAGGAGGGGTTCTCGGTGGTGGCGCCGATCAGGATCACCGTGCCCCTCTCCACGTGCGGGAGGAAGGCATCCTGCTGAGCCTTGTTGAAGCGGTGGATCTCGTCGCAGAAGAGGACCGTCCGACGGCCATGGAGGCCGAGCGCCCGCTCCGCCTCCTCGACGTTCCGCTTCACGTCCTTCACCCCCATCGTGACGGCGCTGAACCAGGCGAAGCGCGCGCCGGTGCGCTTGGCGATCACCCGGGCCAGCGTCTTCTTGCCGGTCCCCGGCGGGCCCCAGAAGATCATCGAGTGCAGCTCGTCCGACTCGATCATCCGCCGCAGCACCCCGCCCTCGCCGACCAGGTGCTCCTGGCCGACGAACTCGTCCAGGGTCCGGGGCCGGATCCGGTCGGGCAGCGGGGCGACGGCCGCGCGTCGTTCCTCGGCCTGCTGTTCGAAGAGGTCGACGGTTTCGGTCATGTCCCGGCCGCGCTCCCGGCGGCCTCTTCCGGCCGCGGCTGCCCGCCGGCGACCTTGGCGACGTGCTCGAGCAGTTCGACCAGGGTCTCGGCGGTTCGCCCCGACCGGTCCCGGTTGAGATCGTAGCGGGCGAGCCCCACGCACCCGATGGTCCGCCCCGCCAGCGCGCCCTCGATCGCTGCGGAAAGCGCATTCGGCTCGAAACCCTCGGGGGCCGGCTCGTCGGCGGCCGGGACGGACGCGCCGTGAAGCGCGTTCACGTCGAGGTGGAGGTACCAGCGCCGGGTATCCACGTCCCCCACGGCTTCGCCGAGGCCGTCCACCTCCTCCCGCGCCAGCACGCGCCCGCCGTCCTCCGCCAGAGCGCGGAGCTCATCGTCTCCGGACTTCCAGCCTCCCAAGAGGACGACCCGCCGCGCTTCCAGCCGCACGGGAGACACGGCGAGCGAGTCGCGCTCGCCCCGGCCGGTGATCATCGCCACTGTGGTGCGGTCGAAGGCCGACCGTCGAAGCAGACCCGGCCTGCGGTACTCCGCCCGCGGAGAGACCCACAGGACCCCGGTCCGATCGCCCAGCGCGTCCACGACCCCGAGGGCTCCGTGGCTCACCCGCGAGAGGACGATCGGGAAGCGGTCTCGCTCCCATGCCGAGAGCACCCCGTCACCGATCGCGCGGGCGTACGACTCGGCGATCCGCCGCTCGGGGAGCCGCTTGTCGAATCCGATGTCCTCCACCCTCGCGGTCCAACCCCGGGCGACGAGACGGTCGGCCAGCGTCAGCATTCCCAGCCCGCCCGGCCGATGGTCGCCGTCGGGCTGGCGGACTCCGCCGACGGAGGGTACCGGAAGGATCTGCAGGTGATCCACGAAGCTCGACATCGCGATCGCTCTCCTGGCTTCGGTCAGGCGAGGACGGGGCGCGGCCGCGCCTCCGCCTCGCGATTCAGGCTCGACTTGGATACGCAGGGCGAGTCCGCCTCCAGGCATCGCCACCAGCGGTCGGTGCCCATGGTGATCCCGATCCGCGGCGTCCACACGACGCGCCCCGGCGTCTCGCCGGGCTCGATCCGGAGGTGGGCTCCGGTCAGATCCGCCCCGTTCTGCGCCAGCGAGATCGCCAGCGCGTCGCACAGCTTGCCGGGACCGTCGCACAGGGCGCGATCGGGTGGAGGCTCCGAGGAGCGACGCCGGGCCGCGCGACGTCGGCGCATCAGCTCGAGCCCCTCCACGGGCTCGAGGGCCCGGATCAGCACCGCCGAAGGCTTTCCCGCCTCGCGGGTCACCGCGTTCAGACAATGATACATCCCGTAGATCTTGTACACGTAGGCCACGCCGGGCGGTCCGTACATCGGTCGCGTCCTCGGAGTGAGCCCGGCCGCCGCGTGGCACGCGGGGTCGTCTTCCCCGTGATACGCCTCGACCTCGACGATCCTTCCCGCCGCGACGCCTTCCGCCGTCTCGTGGACGAGCCGGCACCCGAGCAGGGCGCGAGACACCGCCAGGGTATCGCGGGCGTAGAACTCCCTCGGCAGCGCGCTCAAACCGCCGCCCTCTCGGACCGGGCGAGCTGGAGGAGCCGATCGCGGCGGTTGAGCGTCGGCTCTTCGATCACGCGCTCGAGGAGCCGGTCCAGCACCTGGCCGATCCCGGGTCCGGGCTGCATGCCCATCTCGATCAGGTCGTGCCCGTCGATCGCCAGATGGGTGACCTTGAGCGCGTGCTCCTCCCTCAGCGCCGCGCGCACGCGACGGTACATCTCGACGAGCGGGTCGGGGGGATTCTCGGCCCGCTTCCGGTTCCCCCACCAGTCCGCGAGATGGATGCGGTAGAGGTCCCACACGTGCTCCTCGCCGATCCGCCGGATCCACCGGCGGATCGCCGCGTCCGAAGCCTCCGGAGGAAGCAGGTCCATGTGGACGCGGACCAGATGCCTCCCGCGGGCGATCTCGCGCTTCGAGAACCGGAGCCGCTCGAGGGCCTGCTCGGCGAGGGCGGCCCCGACCTTCTCGTGCTCGGGAAACGTCCAGTCGCCGGTCTTCGGATGGACGGCCCGCGTGGGCGGCTTTCCCACGTCGTGGAGCAGCGCCACGACGCGCAGGAAGGGCCGCCTCGGGTGGACCTGATCGACGACCATCAACGAGTGGGTACCCACGTCGTCGGTGTGCCACCGGTTCTGCTCGATCCCGAAGCAGACCGCGACCTCCGGCAGCAGCCGGGCCATCACGCCCGATTCCTGCCAGCCGGCGAGCGCCTTCGACGCCGAGCGGCATTGCGCGAAGGTCTTCAGGAGCTCGTCCCGCACCCGCTCTCCCGAGAGGCGGGACACGCCTCGGGCGTGGCGCTCCAGGGCCTGTCGAGTCCCGGCATCCCACTCGAGGTCGAACCGCGCGGCGAAGCGGAATGCCCGCAGGATCCGCAGGTAGTCCTCCCGGAACCGGCGGTCCGGGTCGCCGACCGTGCGGAGTCGGCCGGCTTCCAGGTCGTCGATTCCGCCGAAGGGGTCGGCCACCTCCCCGGTCACCGGATCCCACGCGATCGCGTTGATCGTGAAATCGCGCCGCGCGAGGTCCTCGTCGAGAGAGGCCCCGAACGCCACCTCGGCGTGGCGGCCGTCGGTGGCGACGTCGGTGCGGAAGGTGGTGACCTCGACCGTCTCGTCCTCGACCCGCACGCCCACCGTGCCGTGCTCGACCCCGACCGGGTGGGTCCGGGGGAACGCGCTCCGCACCCGCTCCGGGCGGGCGTCGGTGGCCACGTCCCAGTCCCCCGGCGTACGGTCGAGCAGGGAATCGCGGACCGCGCCTCCCACCGCCCACGCCTGGTGGCCGGCCGCGCGCAGCGTCTCGACGACCGTCCGCAGCGCCTCGGACCCCACCAGGCGGTCTCCGGTCTCCATGGGACGAAAGGTATCGGTACCCCGACCGCGGACCAACCCGGCGACGCCGAACCGCTCACCCGCCGCCCCCGAGTCCCTTCGACTCAGCCTCCGCGCAGCTGGTCGATCTCCTTCAGCGTCTCGTCGGCTCTCAACCTGCCGATCGGGCCCGTCGCGAAGACCGCCATACGGACCCGGTGGCCTTCCAACAGGAAGCCGGCGGGCTGGATGATCCCCTTCTCCTCGTCGTAGTAGGCGCCGATCCGCTCGGCGTCCTCGACGGGATCGAGGCCGTAGAGGATGGGAAAGGCAACGTCGTGGTCGTCCGCCATGGCCCGGGCCTCCTCGGCGTCGTCGGCCGAGAGGGCGACCAGCGCCACGTCCCGGTCCTCGAACTCTTCGATCCTGGATTGGAAATCGCCGACCTGGCGATTGCAGAGCGGTCAGAAGTGGCCGCGGTAGAACAGCAGGACCTTCCAATCGGGATCGAGATCGTCGGGAACGGCGATCGTCTCTCCCCCGTGGGTCTTCCCGCGGACCGTCGGGAAGCGGTCTCCGGCGTCGAGTCTCATCCTGCTCACCTCCTGTGCCAGGATGTCTCCTCCCGCTCGCTGGTGCCGTACGAGGGATGACACTCCTCCCGCGGGGCCACCGGTTCGCCTTGACACTCCCCCGGGCGCCGTGTACAATGCCGCCGGTAGCGAATCTCCACGCCCATTTCCCCATCGATATCGTTTCGAACCGACGCGATCCACGTCGGTTGACTCCC
>JAHWKZ010000051.1 GCA_019347645.1 Gemmatimonadota bacterium
GACCGGCCAGGATACGGTCCGCGGGACCTTCAGCCACCGTCACGCGATCTACGTGGACCAGGAGACGGGCGAGGAATACGTGCCGCTCAACCACATCCGGGAGAACCAGAACGAGCTCCACGTGATCAACAGCCCGCTCTCCGAGCTCGCCGCGCTCGGCTTCGAGTACGGCTATTCGACCGCCGACCCGTGGACGCTGGTCGCATGGGAGGCGCAGTTCGGCGACTTCGTGAACGGCGCCCAGGTCGTGATCGACCAGTTCCTGGCGAGCGGCGAGTTCAAGTGGAACCGGATGAGCGGGCTCGTCCTGCTGCTCCCCCACGGGTACGAGGGACAGGGCCCCGAGCATTCGAGCGGTAGGCTGGAGCGCTTCCTCGAGCTGTGCGCCGAGTCGAACCTCCAGGTCGTCAACCTGACGACGCCCGCTCAGCTGTTCCACGCCCTGCGCCGGCAGATGAATCGCGACTTCCGCAAGCCCCTCGTGGTCATGACCCCCAAGAGCCTGCTCCGCCACAAGCTGGCGGTCAGTCGGCTGGAGGACTTCACCGACAGTTCGTTCCGGCCCGTGATCGACGAGTGCCATCTCGAGGATCGCGAGAAGACGAAGACGCTTCTGGTCTGCTCCGGGAAGATCTACTACACGCTCCTAGAGGCGCGCCGGGAGCGGGAGATCGACGACGTGGCGATCGCCCGCGTCGAGCAGCTCTATCCGTTCCCGGACCGGGCGTTCCGCGAGATGGTCCAGGGGTGGCCGTTCTCCCTCGAGCGGATCGTGTGGGTTCAGGAGGAGCCCGAGAACATGGGCGCCTGGCGCAATACCCGGCACCGCCTGGAGCGGAACCTCCCCGAGGGCGTCGCGCTCGGTTACGTCGCGCGCGCGGCGGCGGCCAGCCCGGCCACGGGCTCCTACCGGGTCCACAAGCGGGAGGAGGACGCGCTGATCGAGGCCGCGTTCGGGGGCACAGAGAAGCGGGCCTGAATTTCGGGAAGAAGGGGAAGGAGGCGCGGTGGACATCAAGGTCCCGCAGCTCGCCGAGTCGGTCACCGAGGGTGACATCGGCACCTGGCTCAAAAGCGACGGCGATCACGTCGAGAAGGACGAGATGATCGTCGAGCTCGAGACCGACAAGGCCACGGTCGAGATCGCCGCCGAGGCGAGCGGTACGCTGAAGATCCTCGTCGAGGAGGGCGACATCGTCTCGGTGGGCGACGTCATCGGCCGCATCGTGGAGGAGGGCGAGGAGGAGGCCGGCGAGGAGGAGGCCGGCGAGGAGGAGGAGGCCGCGGAGGAGGAAGCGGCGCCCGAGGAGGAGGAAGCGCCCCCGGAGGAGGCCGCCGCCGAGGAAGAGGAAGAGGAAGAGGAAGAGGAAGAGAAGGCGCCTCCGGCCGAGGTCCAGGAGCGCCGGGAGGAGGAGGAGGAAGCCGCGCGCGAGCGGGTCCGTCGCGAGAAGGTGCGGCCCGCGCGGGAGGAGGAGAGGCCGCCGGCGGAGGGCGAGGCCGAGGAGCCCGGAGTCCGCCGGGAGAAGATGACGCGGCTGCGGCGCCGGATCGCCGAGCGGCTGGTGGAGGCTCAGAGAACCGCCGCCATCCTGACCACCTTCAACGAGATCCACATGGGCCCGGTGATGGAGCTCCGCGAGGAGCACCGCGCCGAATTCGAGGAGCGTCACGGCGTGCGGCTGGGATTCATGTCCTTCTTCGCCCGCGCGTCGATCCTTTCGCTGCGCGAGTTCCCCGAGATCAACGCCTTCATCGAGGGCGAGGAGATCGTCTACCACGACCGGGTCCACCTGGGCGTGGCCGTGGGCACCCCGCGAGGTCTGGTGGTGCCGGTGCTGCGCGAGGCCGACCGGATGTCGTTCGCCGAGATGGAGAGGACGATCCGCGATCTGGCGATCAAGGCCCGCGACGGCGATCTGTCGATCGAGGACCTCCAGGGCGGCACGTTCACGATCTCCAATGGAGGGGTCTACGGATCGCTGATGTCGACGCCGATCCTCAACCCGCCGCAGAGCGGTATCCTGGGGATGCACAAGATCGAGAGTCGCGCGGTGGTGCTCGAGGAGAACGGCCGGGAGCGGATCGTGTCGCGACCGATGATGTACGTGGCGCTCTCCTACGACCACCGGATCGTGGACGGAGAACAGGCGGTGACCTTCCTGGTGCGAGTCAAGGAAAGGTTGGAAGATCCCACGCGAATGCTACTGGATGGTTGACACGACAGGAGCGGATCGTCGATGAAGACCCTGCGGCAGGACTGGTTGGCCCTCGCGTTGCTCGGCGCCTTCCTCGCTTGTGGCGAGGGGGAAGAGGCGGGCGAGGATGAGATCTACGAGACCGAGGCGCCGGTGGAGGAGGCGGCGCCCGAGCCGGCGCCGATCGCCACCGAGTTCTCCCCCGAGCTCGGCGTTGACCTGGGGACGATGACCGAGATGGAAACGGGCCTGCGCTACGTGACGCTGGAGGAGGGGAGCGGCGAGGTCGCCGAGGCCGGCGACACGGTGATCGTCCACTATACCGGATGGCTCCCGAGCGGGGAGAAGTTCGACTCGAGCCGCGATCGCGGTGAGCCCTTCCAGTTCCTGCTCGGCGCCGGCCGGGTGATCCCCGGCTGGGACCAGGGCGTAGCCGGCATGCGGGTCGGGGAGCGGAGGAAGCTGGTCATCCCGCCCGACCTCGGGTACGGCACCAGCGGCGCCGGCGGCGTCATCCCTCCGAACGCCACCCTCGTCTTCGATGTCGAGCTTCTGGAGGTGCGAAACGGCGCGGCGGGGGGCTGAAGGGCCCTACCCGCGTCTTCAGTTCTTGAAGCGGTAGGTGATCCGGCCGCGGGAGAGGTCGTAGGGGGAAAGCTCCACGGTCACCCGATCGCCGGTCAGGATCTTGATGTAGTTCTTCCGCATCTTTCCGGAGATGTGGGCGAGCACCAGGTGGCCGTTGTCGAGGCGCACCCTGAACATGGTGCTGGGGAGGCACTCCTCGACCGTTCCCTGGACTTCGATGACGCCGGTTTTCTCAGCCATAGGTGCAGGAATGTAAAGGATCCGGCGCGGTCATGCACGCTGAGCGGGAGGCGGTGGGGTCGAGCCGGAACCCCTCCTCCTAGAACTCGACCGTGACCCCGAGGAGGACCTGGGTGAGCTCGATATCGGAGAGGACCGGCTCGATCCGGGCCTGACCCTCGCGGGTGAAGATCGGCCCCTCCTTCAGGTACTCCACCTCCCCGCCCCGCAGGTACCGGGCGCCCACGTCCACGTAGGCCCGGGCCGGCGGGCGCGGTGGCTCGTTTCCGACACTCGGGCTCGTCTGCCCGGTCCAGACGTGCACCTGGAGCCCCCCGCCCGCGCCCACCACCCACGTCCCATCGCTCTGGTTGGTATCCGTGATCACCTCCCGGTCGAAACGGGTGTCGCGGAGCGTCGTCGTGGTCGAGAACCACGCCAGGCCGCCGGTCACATTCCCGTAAGGCTTCACCCCGCCGGTCGGGGCCTTCAGCTGCAGCATTCCCTGCAGGAAGGCCATGTTGTTGCTGGTCTCGACGTCCACCCGGATGTCGGGGATCGTAGTCGAGAGCGGCACCCGTCGCTCGGTGCTGCCGTAGGTGAGGAACGAGACGGTGCCGCCGAATCCGAAGGCGCGGTTGGCGGTCGGAGCGTAGGCGTACTCGCCGGTGAAGCCGAAGCCGGTGTCGGTGTTCTCGTCGAGCTCGCCATGGGGAATCGAGATCGCGAGTCCCGCGGTTCCCTCGTGCTGGGCGTGCGCCCGGGGTACCCAGAGACTCATGGCGAGGACGGCGAACGAGACGTACGCGAGACGGCGCATGGGCATCTCCGTGCCAGGGGAATGGAAGCTCCGCGGTCGATTCGACGGAAGGCGCTTCCGGCGCTCCATACCGCGTCCGGGACGGGAGAGTTCCGGCGTCGTCTCGACGGGCCTTCGGGGCGCGCCGACATTGGACTCCTCCGGGAGCGGCGCATCTTCGACGGGAGGAAGCGATGATCGGGATCGTGGGAGGGGGCCTCACCGGTCTGTCGCTGGCGCACGAACTCGCCCGCCGCGGGGTGGACCACGTCGTTCTCGAGGCCGACGTGCGGCCGGGCGGTGTCATCCGCAGCGGGAGGATCGAGGGCAGGCTCCTCGAGTGGGGCCCGCAGCGGGCTCGCCTGGTGGCTTCACTCGACCGTTACGTCCGCGAGCTGGGCCTGGAAGGCGACGTCATCCTCGCCGACCCCGATTTGCCGCTCTACGTCTACGCGGCGGGGAAGCTGAGGGAGGTCCCTTCCAGCGGCTGGGGCTGGCTGGGGGGGGACTTGTTGACTTGGGGCGCGAAGGTCCGGATGGCGTTCGAGATCCTCACCGCCGGGCCCCGACCGGAGGAGACGGTGGCCGACTTCTTAGTCCGGAAGCTCGGTCGCCAGCCGTACGAGCGGATCGCGGGCCCCCTCTACGGCGGCCTCTACGCCTCCGACCCGGCGGACATGGTCGTCGGGCTCTCGCTCGGGCCCGTGCTGCGGGAGCTCGGAGTTAAGAGGAGCCTGCTGTTGCCGCTCCTCGTCGGCCGGAGCCGGATCGACGGGCCGGCGGCATGCTCGTTCACCCACGGGATGCAGACGGTCACCGACGCGCTCTACGAGGCGAACCGGGACGCGGTCCGGCTGTCGACCCCGGTGGAGCGGATCCGGCCGGGCGAGAGGCGGCGCTGGGCGGTCGAGACGCCCGCTGAGACGGTCGAGGTCGAGGAGATCGTCCTGACCTGCCCGGCCGAGGCCGCCGCGCGGATCCTGGCCGATGTCGCGCCCCACGCCGCGGGGGCGATCGCGTCGCTCCACTACAACCCGCTCGCCGTCGTCCATCTCCATGCCGATACCGACCTGGAGGGGTTCGGCTATCAGGTCTCCCTCGAGGAGGATCTCGCCACCCGGGGCGTCACGTGGAACGACAGCCTGTTCGACCGGGACGGGGTCTACACCGCCTACCTGGGTGGGGCGAAGAGGCCGGGCGTGGTCGAGGAGTTAGACGACCGGATCGGCGAGATCGCGACGCAAGAGTTCGAGCGGATCACCGGCCACGGCGCCCGGGTCCTCGCCGTGGCGCGGGTGACGATGCCGGCGTGGGACCGCTCGTGGGCCGCCTTGAAGGGGCTCGAGGTTCCCCGGGGCATTCGACTGGCGGCGAGCTGGGAGTCGCGGCCGGGCATCCCCGGCCGGCTCGCGCAGGCGAACCGGCTGGCGGAGGCGCTGACCCGTCAGGCGAGTGCGCGCTCCCGTTCCCGCTGGTCGCGATAGCCGTCGGGCGCCTCGGGCTCCTCGTTCTCCAGTCGCTCGACGAGTCCGGCGAGCCACTCCGCCAGGGCCCTCGGCGCCACGCCCAGCTCCTCGCGGGCCCGCGTCCCGTCGAGGACGCTCATCCACGGATTCGACAACGGCGAGCAGGCGGGGAAGAGCCCCTCGTCGAGGAGCTCGTCCCGGGGCAGCCGGACGACGTCGGGCGTCGCGTCGAGGATTTCGCCGAGGCGCGCGAGGAAGTCGTGGAAGGAGACCAGGTCGCCGGGAGCCAGATTGTACGCGGCCCCGATCCCCCGCCCGTCCTCGACGATCCGGACCACGGCATCCACCACGTCGTCGACGTGGACGTGCCGGATCCGCGGGCCGGACTCGAGCGGGACGAGGAGCGGTCCGCCGTCCGTCAGACGCAGCACGTAGCCCTGGATCCGGCCCTTCGGGTCACCCGCGCCATGGATCATGGGAAGCCTCAGACGGGTGGCGGGGAAGCGGCGGCTGACCCAGGCGTCCTCGAGCGCGTCCTCGCACTCCCGCTTCTCGATTCCGTAGCGCCACTCCCGGCGCGCCCACTCCTCGGGCGGCGCTTCCACGATCGGGCCGTCGTAGTCCTCCTCGCGGGCGGGGACCGGACAGCCCGCCCGGACCAGATACACCTGTCCGGTGGAGAAATGGACGTAGTGGCCCACGCGGCCGTCCAGGACCTCGACGGCTCCGAGGGTATCGCCCCCCCGCATCGCGATCGTATCGACGCAGGCGTCGAACTCCCGGCCGCCGATGCCCCTGGCCAGTTGGGCGGGATCGCTCCGGTCGCCATGGAGGCGCTCGACGGAGTCGGGAAGATCGGTGGGCGTCTTTCCCCGGTTGAACGTCGTGACCCGGTGGTCACGATCGAGGAGCGCTCGGACCAGCCGGGGACCGACGAACCGGGTTCCGCCGATGACGAGGACGTCCATGGGGCGGCTCACGCTAACCGGCGGGGGGTCCCGTCGCCACGTCGTTCGTCACCCTCGACTCCGCCCTCGAGCAGGCGTGGGAACGAGAGCGTGGAGGAGACGCTCAGTAGCGGACGCCGACGACCTTCCATGCGCCGCCTTCGGGCGCGAGCCAGATCGTGGCCGGGCGCTCGGCCTCCTCGCCGGCTTCCCACACCTTCCAGACCTCGAGCCGGGCGTAGGCGTCATCTCCGGAGGCGCGGACGCCGGCCGATGGGGTAGGGAGCGGGATGGAAGCGGTCGAGGCCGTGCCTTCCGATTCCAGGTCCGGATCCGGCGCGTCCCACTCGAGCTTCCAGAGGTAGTCGGCGGGGCCGCCGAAGTGGCGGATCCACAGGTCGTCGAAGACGAGCGAATTACCCTCCACCCGTGGCTCGTCGAGGGGGGAGACCTCGCGGAACCAGTAGCGGCCGGTGGCGTCGCGGCGCTTCTTCAATTCCTCGAGCAGGTACTGGGCGGCGCGGGGATCGGAATACTGTCCGGCGGCGACCGCGGCGTCGAGCTGCTCGTCGGTGAACGACATCACGATCTTCGCTCCCCAGTAGCCGTCGCGGTCGGTGCGGTTGATGAACGCGGGATTGACGGTGTTCGTCCGCCAGTCGCCGGGGGAGAAGTTGTCGATCGAGTAGTACCCGATCGACGGCGGGAACCGGAGGGTATCCATGTCCACGTCCTGCCACGGACGCTCGTAGATCCCGAGGGTGATGAAGCGCAGCAGGACGGGACCGGCGTCGAATTCACGCTCGGTTCCGTGGCGGAAGTTGTGCGGCCGGACCGCCGCGGAGCCGAGCGTGGAGCCGAAGTCGAGCAGGTTGTGGCGCAGGTGACCGATCCCGGGACCTTCCTCCGGGCTTCTCTCGTCGAGGATGAACATGTCGAGCGAGTTTCCCTGTTTGGCGTCCACGTGGTTGAGCCAGGCGGCGATCACGTACAGGCCCCGCAGCTCGCGGCGATGCTCGTGGGGAATCACGTCGTTCGGATCGTCGCCCCGGATCCCGGCGTAGGCGAAGGGGCCTTTGGGGATCCCCTCCAGGAACTTGCTCGCCATCGCCCGGATGCGGCCGTCGGCGGTGCGCGGGAACCGCTCGAGGATGTTCCGCCGGAAGATCTCCATCGTGAGCTCGCGCTCCCCGGGGCTCGGCGTCGTGCTGTAGCGGACCAGCGAATCGCCTTCCTGGAACGTGGCCTCGAGATCCTCGTCCAGGACCAGGTTCGAGGGGTCGAGGTAGAAGACGTAGTTCTCCGGGACGTGGTAGCCCGCCGCCCAGAAGAGGTTGGTGGCCACGACCTCGGCGCCACTCGCCATCTCCCAGTGGTCCGGCGGATCGAACTTCAGGATGTACCGATCTCCCGCGGCGTCTTCGATGTCGAACCCCGGGCTCACCCCCTCGACCTTGATCGACTTCACCGTCACCGGGGCGGACTGATCGGGTCCCTCGGCCGCTCCCGGTCCCCGCCGGATCGCCTCGGCGGAGAGCCGCTCACGGCCGTTCCGGTTGGTGAACCAGGCCGAGTTCACCACCTCGTCGAAGGGGTCCGCGTTCAGCGCCGGCGGCAGGCCGGATTTTCGGGTGAGGGAGAACGCCCGGCCCAGGCCGGAGACCACGCCTTCGACCTGGTCGTAGACGAGCGAGGTCTCCCGCTCGATCGGCTCGCGGATCGCGAGGGTGTCCGCCATCGGCCGGGGGTCGTACTGCCACGGCCGGATCGGATGCGAGGCGCACGCCGCCAGGCCGAGGAGCCCCCCCAGGAGCGCCGCTCGGAGGATCGGCCGGCTCACCACAGGCCGCTCGTCGAGAAGATGAACCGCGGGGCGTCGCCCCCCAGGCCGACGCCGGTGCTCGCGACGTGCCGATCCAGCACGAACATCCGAAGGAGCACCCCGTAGGAGCGCTCCAGATCGCCGGTGTCGATGTCGTCCAGCGAGGGAGCCACCTGCCCCACGTCGTAGAAGAGTGCGGTCTCGAAGAGCCCGGCGGTGGAGGGGTCCGGAGAATGCTCCTGCCAGATCCGGTAGCGGAACTCGACGGTTCCGGAGACCGCCGCCCGGTCCCGCCACCGCCAGGAGTCGAACCCGCGGAGGCTCTCCGAGCCCCCGAGCGTCGGCAGGTACTCGAACGGGATCACCCCGTCCGACTCGGACGGATCGGCCTCCTCCGCGGTGGCCCGGAAGGAGAGGATGTGCCACTCGCTGCCGAGCGGCAGATGCGCCTGCGCTTCGGCCTTCCAGTGGAGCCACTCGAAGTCGAAGTCGTCGGTGGAGCGGTAGACGTCGGCCGCGCCCATCAGGAAGACGCCGCGAGTCGGGTGCCCCGGCGCGTCCCGCAGGTCGAGCCCCACGGCCGCGCCGGCCGAGCCGATTTCGTGCTGGGGCAGCCGGATGTCCGGGAATACTTCCACGGCGTCCGGCTGATCGATCGCGTCTCCCTCGAAGACGAAGGACTTCTGCCAGCCGGCGTGGACGTTCCCTTTGATGCCCGTCTTCATCTCGGGGAGACCGGCGATCGCGCGGCCGCCCCACCGCTCCCACGAGAACGAGGACTCGTCGTCCTCGTCCGAGTCGGGTCCGAGCCCGAAGAACTCGTCCATCGTATCGACGTCGTAGAAGCCGGTGACGAGGAGGTAGGGGTGCTCGGCCGGGTTGTTCCACCCCGCGTAGACGGTGTACTCCTGGTAGGTTCGGTGGGTGGCGGCCGCCGTGACACCGTAATGGAGGCCCCGAGACTCGGGGAACGGGTCGTGGACTCGAACCCCGCCGCCGACGAATCCGGAGCGGGTGCCGATCGAGCCCCCCATGAACGAGACGTAGGTGGGCTCCCTCGGGCCCCCGGCCACGGCGCTCAGGCCCTGCGCGAATCCGCCCTGCCGCTCCTCGTACCAGACCGCGGTCCCCTCGGTGCCCGTCCCGAGGAACTCGAATGGCCGCCGGACGACCCAGCCCAACGCCTGGAGAACCCGCTCCGTCGCGCTGAGGTCCGGACGGGGCGGAGGCTGGGGACGGAGGGGATGGTCGTCGGGAAGTACCCGAGGGACGGAG
>JAHWKZ010000052.1 GCA_019347645.1 Gemmatimonadota bacterium
GGATCGCCCCCTTGTCGTCCACGCGCCCTCGCAGCCGCTCGTCAAGGGCACGAAGTTTATGCAGCAGGCGCTAGACGAGCTCGCCGAGGAGGGCGTCGCGTTCGACCTCAAGCTCATATCGGGCATGCAGCACGACGAGGCACGGCGCTGGTATGAGCGCGCCGACGTCATCGTCGACCAGCTCCACATCGGTTGGTACGGCGTGCTGGCGGTCGAGGGGCTGGCGCTGGGCAAGCCCGTCGTCACCTACGTTCGCGAGGACCTCGCGGAGGCCTCAACGCCAGCCTTGCCCATCGCCAACGCGAACCCGGAGACGATCAAGGAGGTCCGGGAGCGCCTCGGCCTGGATCCGGAGCAGGTGCTGCCGTTCTCGTCGAAGACCGGCGAGGGACGGGAGGAGCTCCTCGCCTCCCTCGACCTCCTCCTCGGCGACGGGGAAACGACATGAGCGGGGGGATGCGGCAGCCCCGCCGAGCCGGTGGTGGTGGCGGCGCCGCCCTGGCGGCCGTCGTCGTGTCGGCCGCGGTGATCTGGCGAGACGGGCACGTCCTCCTCACGCGCCGCATGAAGGGCTCGCACCTCGCGGGGCTCTGGGAGTTCCCGGGCGGCAAGGTCGAGCTCCTCGAGCCGTTGGACGACGACGACTCCCCGATCGGGCGCTTCCTCGAGAGACACGGCGAAGGCCTCCACCACGTCTCGTTCGACGTCCCCGACGTCCGGGAGACGATCATGGCGGGGATCGAGCACGGGGTCGAAACCGTTGGCGAAGCGCCTCGAACGGGAGCCGAAGGGCGCGAGATCGCCTTCTTCCATCCGCTGTTCACGCACGGGGTGCTGGTGGAGGTCGCGGGGCCGACCCACGGGGCCGAGGAGCCCGGGGCGCTGGCGGGCGAGATCCGCGAGCTGGGCCGGCGCCTCGGGGACGTCCTCGAAAGGGCCTGGACCGGCGAGGAGCGGCGGCGCCTCGAGGAGGGGGTCCGCTCCGGTCTCCGCTCCGTCGTCGACGACGTGGACGACGCCGTCGAGCGGGCGCGCGAGAGCGAGACCGCGACCCGGGTCCGGCATGGAGCGAAGGAGGCCGGCCATCGGACGCGGGGGCAGCTGGCGGAGTCCCTGCGGTGGCTGAGCGGACAGCTCGAGTCCCTGGCCGAGCGGTTCGGGTCGACGGAGCGGGACGAGAAGCGGGACGAGCCCGAAACAGTCTGATTTCGCCGGGCCGTGGCCGGCGGAGCGCTCCCCGGCTATTCGACGAGCGCCTGCGTCGGCGTGGGCTCCGGCTCGACCACCCGCACGTCCACGGTATCCGCCAGCCCCTCCAGCCGGGCCACGATCGGGGCGCTCCCGAGGGCGATTCCCCGCACGCTCCCGTTCTTGGCCACCAGCGCGACGTCGAGGTCGAGCGACGCCCACCGGACCGGCCGGTCGATCGGTTCGCCGGTGGCGGACCGGGTCCGGGCCGCCAGCCGTACGGTGTCGCCGAGCGTCACCGTGGTGTTGCCCACGATCTCGAGCGACGCCGCCCGCGGCTCGACCTCCATCGTGACCGACGCTTCTCGTCCGCGACTGGACGCGACGATGGTCGCCCTACCGGGAGCGATGCCCGTCACGACTCCTTCGGCGTCGACCGCGGCGATTTCGGGATGGAGGCTCCGCCACCCGACCCGCGCCCCCTCCAGCCGCTCACCGTCGAACCCCACCGGCGTGGCCTCCAGTCGGGCGGTCTCGCCGACCAGCAGCGTGGTCCGCTCGGCCGTGATCACGATTTCGGCCACCGCCGGGGGATCCACCGGGAACTCGTCGCAGCCGGCGGCGCCGCCTGCCACCAGAGCCGCCAGGGCGAGCGCCCGCCTCACGCCCCGGCCTCGACCGGCTCGGTCTCGCCGACGGAGCGGAACGCGAGCGACTCCCCGTCCGCGGCCACGTCGACCACGATGTGATCGCCCTCGGACACCGTCCCCTCCAGCAACGCCATCGCGAGCGGGTTCTGGAGGTGGGTCTGCATGACCCGCTTCAGCGGCCGCGCCCCGTACACTGGGTCGAAGCCGCGCGCGGCGAGGAACTCCCGCGCGGCGTCGGTCAACTCGACGGAGAGGCCGCGCCCGACCAGGATCCGCTCCAACCGGCGCAGCTGGATCTCCACGATCTCGCGCAGGTCCTCCTCGGTCAGGCGGTGGAAGATCACGATCTCGTCGATCCGGTTCAGGAACTCGGGCCGGAACCGCGAGCGCAGGGCGTCCATCACCTTCGTCTCGATCAGGACGGGGTCGGTCTCCTCCCCGATGTGCTGCGAGCCGACGTTCGAGGTCATGATGACCACCGCGTTCGTGAAGTCGACGGTGCGCCCCCGGCCGTCGGTCAGCCGGCCGTCGTCGAGGACCTGGAGGAGGATGTTGAAGACCTCCGGATGGGCCTTCTCGATCTCGTCGAGCAGGACCACCGAGTACGGTCGACGGCGGACGCGCTCGGTGAGCTGACCGCCCTCCTCGTACCCGACATAGCCGGGTGGCGCCCCGATGAGGCGCGCCACGGCGTGGCGCTCCATGTACTCCGACATGTCGATCCGCACCATCGCGTCCTCGTCGTCGAAGAGGAACTCGGCCAGCGCGCGGGCGAGCTCGGTCTTGCCCACGCCCGTGGGCCCGAGGAAGATGAACGTCCCGATGGGCCGGTCCGGGTCCTGGAGGCCCGCGCGGGCCCGGCGAACCGCGTCGGCGACGGCCTTGACCGCCTCGTTCTGGCTCACCACCCGCCGGTGGAGCCGCTCCTCCATCTTCACCAGCTTCTCCCGCTCGCCCTCCACCAGACGGGAGACGGGAACGCCGGTCCAGCGGCTCACCACCTCGGCGACGTCCTCCTCGTCGACCTCTTCCTTGAGGATCCGCTGGTCCTTCTGGAGCTCGGCGAGCGTGGCCTCGCGGCGCCCCAGCTCCTCCTGCAGCTCGGCCAGACGCCCGTACTGCAGCTCGGCCGCCTTCTCGAGGTCGCCCACGCGCTGGGCCTGCTCGGCGGCGACCTTGGTGTTCTCCATCTCCTCCTTCAGGTCGCGGATCCGCTGGATCGCCTCCTTCTCCGCCTGCCAGTGGCCCCGGAGCTCGTCCGACTCCTCGCGCAGCTCGGCCAGCTCGGCCTCGATCCGCTCGAGCCGCTCCCTGACCTCGGGGTCGTCCTCCTTGGCCAGCGCCTGCCTCTCGATCTCCAGCTGGGTGATCCGGCGCTCGATCACGTCGATCTCGATCGGCACCGAGTCGATCTCCATCCGGAGCCTCGAGGCCGCCTCGTCGATCAGGTCGATCGCCTTGTCGGGCAGGAACCGGTCCGAGATGTAGCGGTCCGAGAGCCGCGCCGCGGCGACGATCGCGGCGTCGGTGATCCGCACCCCGTGGTGGACCTCGTAGCGCTCCTTGAGGCCCCGGAGGATGGCGATGGTGTCCTCGACGGACGGCTCGCCGACGAAGACCGGCTGGAATCGCCGCTCGAGGGCGGCATCCTTCTCGATGTGCTTCTTGTACTCGTCGAGCGTGGTGGCGCCGATCATCCGGAGCTCGCCCCGGGCGAGCGGGGGCTTGATCATGTTGGAGGCGTCGACGGCGCCTTCGGCGGCGCCGGCGCCGACCAGGGTGTGGAGCTCGTCGATGAAGGTGACGATCTCGCCCTCGCTCTCGGTGATCTCCTTCAGCACCGCCTTGAACCGCTCCTCGAACTCGCCGCGGAACTTGGCGCCGGCGACCATCGCGCCCACGTCGAGCTGGACCAGCTTCTTCTCCTTCAGGCTCTCGGGGACGTCGCCGGCGACGATCCGCTGCGCGAGCCCCTCGACGATGGCGGTCTTCCCCACGCCGGGGTCGCCGATCAGCACAGGGTTGTTCTTGGTCCGCCGCGAGAGGACCTGGACCACCCGGCGGATCTCCTCGTCGCGGCCGATCACCGGATCGAGCTTGCCCCGCTTCGCCAGCGTGACCAGGTCGCGGCCGTAGCGCTCGAGGGCCTGGTACTTCTCTTCGGGGTCGGGGTCGGTGACGCGCTGCGAGCCGCGGATCTGCCGGAGGACCGCGAGCACGTCGTCGCGGTCCACCCCCGCGTTTTCCAGCAGGCGTCCCATCGCGCCGGCCTTCGTCTCCACCCACGCGAGCAGGACGTGCTCGATGGAGGTGTACTCGTCGCCGAGCGAGTCGCGCTCGCTCTCGGCGTGGTCGAAGAGCCCGGCGAGCTCGCGCCCCATTCGGGGCTCGGCCCCGCCGTGGGTCCGGGCCAGCCGGGAGACCCCATCCTCGAGCCGCTCGGCGGCGGGGCCGGGCGCGACGCCCAGCCGGTCGAGGAGCGTCGAGAACAGCCCCCCCTCCTGCTCGAGGAGCGCGAGGGCGAGGTGCTCGGAGACGATCTCCGGGTTGCCGTTCTCCTTCGCGGTCCGCTGCGCGGCGACGAGCGCCTCCTGGAGGCGCCGGGTGAGACGATCGAACTCCATCGGTCCCTCCGATTCGAGATCCCGAATACGGTACCGGTCCGCTTCGCGAGGGGCAATCGCCGGCCCCGCGAAGAGCCGGGACGACCGCCTCGCGCCCGCCCGGGACGGCGACGAGATCCGGTTCGAGGTCGAAGCGCCGCGCGTTGCCGACACGTCGAGCGGTCCATAGACTGCCCGCGATGCGCCGCCCCGTCCGTCTTCGCGTCGTCCAGAGCGCTCCCCTGCTGGGGGACGTCGACGCCAACCTGGCCGCTCACGCCGAGACGATCGCCGAGGCGGCCGACGACGGACGCCAGCTCGTCGTCTTCCCCGAGCTCTCGCTCACCGGCTACGCCCTCGGCGACCTGGTCGACGCGGTGGCGCTCGACCCTTCCCACCCTCGCTGGCCGGACCTGCTGGCCCTCTCCGCGAAGATCGACGTCGTCGTCGGCTTCGTCGAGCGCGGCGGGGACGGCTGGCTCCACAACGCCGCGGCATACCTCTCCGGGGGTCGCCTCCTCCATCTCCACCGCAAGACGTACCTGCCGACGTACGGCATGTTCGACGAAGGTCGCTTCTTCGTCCCCGGCGACACCCTCGAGACGTTCGAAGCGCCGTGGGGACGCGGTGCGCTCGTCATATGCGAGGAGGCGTGGCACCCGTCGGTCGTCCATGCAGCAGTCGGGGCCGGGGCCCACCTCCTGATCGTCACCGCGAACGCGCCGGGGCGCCGCCCGATCGACGGCGGTTGGGAGAGCCAACGGGCGTGGCGCGCCATCCTCTCCGCCTACGCCCGCCTCTACGCGGTCGGCGTGGTCTTCGCGAGCCGGGTCGGTTGGGAGGAAGGGCTGCTCTTCGGCGGGGCGAGCGCGGTCTGGGGCTTCGCCGGCCGGACGATCGCCCAGGCGCGGGAGATCGAGCCGGAGACGCTGGATGCGGTGCTCGAGCCGGACGACTTCCGGCGCGCCCGGATCGCCAACCCGGCGCACGGGGTCGAGCGAGACGATCTGCTGATCGAGGCGCTCGAGCGGGCCGGCGGGAGGTCCCCGTGACGGAGCGGGCGCCGCCCGAGCTCGACGCCGCCCTGGTCGCCGCGGCCCTCGGCGTGGCACTCCGCGGCGCGCTCGCCGACGCGGGCTTGGAGCGGTGGGTGATCGGTGTCTCGGGCGGGCTCGACAGCGCCCTGGCCGCCGCGCTGGCCGTCGAAGCCTGCGGCCCCGAGTCCGTCCGGGCCTTCTTCATGCCGGGGCGGGTAACGACCCCGGAGAGCGCCGCCGCGGCGGAGGAAGTCGCCGACCGGCTGGGGATCGGACTGGAGACGGTGTCGATCGAGCCGCTCCTCCAGGCCGCCCCGCTCCCCGCCGGCGCCGAGAGACGCCGCGGCAACTTCGCCACCCGATCGCGGACCGCGGTCCTCTACGATCGCGCCGCCGAGGCGGACGCCCTGGTGCTCGGCACCAGCAACAAGAGCGAGCTGGCGCTGGGGTACACCACGCGCTGGGGCGACATGGCCGCCGACCTGTGGGTCCTGGGGGATCTCTACAAGACCCAGGTCCTGGACGTGGCCCGCGCGATGGAGCTGCCCGCCACGGTCGTCGAGCGCGAGCCCTCCGCCGAGCTGTGGGCGGGCCAGACGGACGAGGGCGAGATGGGGTTTTCTTACGGAGCCGCGGACGCGATCCTGTATTATTATCTGGACGAACGGCGCCGGCCCGACCAGATCGTCGCCCTGGGCCACTCTCGGGAGACGGTCGAGGCGGTGCTGGCGCGGGTGCGCTCCCAGGCCTTCAAGCGCCGGATGCCGCCGGTGCCCAAGCTCTCGGAGCGCACCATCGGGCACGATTTCCTGCATCCCCGCGTGTGGCGGGGCCCCGCGTAGCCGTCCGCTCGTGCGGGGATGGACTTCAGCCGGAAGGGCTCCATGGATCTCGGTCTCTGGAACTCGATCGCGCTCTGGATCATCGCCTCGTTCTTCCTGATCCTCACCCTCGTGCTGCTGTTCGTGGGGATCCCCGTCGCGCTCGACGTCAGGAAGACGGTCAGGAAGCTGCGCGGGACGATGGACGAGGTCCGCGTGAAGATCGACCCGATCCTCTTCAGCGCCCAGAAGATCGCCGACGACGTGCAGGAGATGACGGCGACGGCCAAGCGCGAGGCGGAGCGGGTCGGCGAGTCGGTCGATCGAGTCAGCCAGCGGATCGACGAGTTCTCCGCGCTCGTGGAAGTCGTCCAGGAGGAGATCCAGAAGCCGCTGCTGAAATCGGTGGCGACGATCTCGGGCGCGAAGCGAGCCCTGTCCCGCTGGCTGTAGGTCGTTCATCGAGAGGGAGGAATGGCATGGCAGATCGTGAGACCGGAGTGGTCGACTTCGCCGCCGCGTTGGCGCTCGGCGCCCTGTTCGGCGCCGGGTTGGCGCTGTTCCTCGCCCCGCAGTCGGGCGAGAAGACGCGCAAGGAGCTGAGCAAGAAGTCGAAGAAGTTGAGAAAGGAGGCCGAGGGGCGTCTCGACGGCGCCCGCGAGGCCGGCGTGGAGTGGCTCGAGGAGGCCGAGCACGCGGTCGACCGGTGGACGAAGGAGATCGGCGACGCGGTCGACGACGGCGTGAAGACGATTCGGGAGACGGTCCAGGACGAGATCGAATCGCTCGAGAAGAAGCTCGGCAAGAAGAAGGGACTGTTCCGCTAATCGGCCTTCGGACAGTCGCGAAGCTCCTGGCCGCCCCGATCCTGGCGGCGGCCGGGCTCCTCCTCTTTCCCGACCCCGCCTGGGCGTGGGGACCGACGACCCACGTCTGGCTCTCGAGCGGTGTCCTCAGCGATCTGGGGGCGCTGCCCGCGCTCGTCCGCCAGCTGCTCCAGGCCCACCCGTACGCTTACCTGTACGGATCGATCTCGGCCGACATCACCCTGGCCAAGCGCTACGTCCACTACAGCCGTCACTGCCACAACTGGAACGTGGCGTACGAGATCCTCGATCGCGCCGAGACGCCCTCGCTCCAGTCGTTCGCGCTCGGCTATCTCTCCCACCTCGCCGCCGACACGATCGCCCACAACGTGTTCGTCCCGCGGATGCTGGCGTCCACGCCCCTCACCTCGAACCTCGGCCACACGTACTGGGAGTACCGCTACGACGCCGCCCTGGACGACCGCTACCTCCGGCTCGCCCGCGAGGTCGTGACGATGGACCACGAGGAGCCCGACGCGCTGCTCGAGAGCGTGCTCACCCAGGCGTTCTTCTCGTTCCAGACGAACAAGAAGCTGTTCGAGCGGCTGATCCACCTCTCCAACGCCGAGCGGTGGCACAACCTGTGGATCAAGATGGCGGACAAGTCGCGGTGGGAGCTGGCCGACGAGGAGGTGGAGCGCTACGGGACTCTCACGCGGGGGTACGTGGAGGATCTGCTCCAGCGGGGGGCCGGGAGCCTCTCTCAGCGCCTCGATCCCACCGGCCACGAGCGGCTCGCGGTGGCGAAGAAGATCCGCCGCCAGGTGTTCCGCGCCGCCCGCCGCGAAGCCGGCCGCGACATCACCACGGGTCCGATCAGCTCGATGCGGCTCGAGGACGCGAGCCGGCTCCTGGCGACCACCCCGGTGTCGCACGAGGAGATGGAGATGCTGGCGGAGGTGTGGTTCCCCGAGCCGGCGTGGCCGCCGGGATACGACCCCTCCCGTGGAGAAAACGGCCGTCCCGCCGAGAGGCCGGCGTGGTTCGACGAGCGCGACGAGCGCGCGTTCTGGGAGGCGTATTCGGCGGGCCGGGCGCTACCGGCGGGGGGCGCGTCGACGATCCCATGAATGACTCACGCCCTCGTGGATCGGAAGGGGGCGCTAGTCGGCCAGGAGAAGCCAGCTGTATGGACCGACACGACTGGGGGCGCTCGGGACCCAGCCGGCGGCAGCCAGCACGTCGCGCGCGGCGTCGGCGCTCACGCGATGATCGAGCGGCGGGCCGGGCGGGGGCTCCACCGGCTCCCAGTCGAGGACGGCCATCCGACCCCCGGGGCGTACCACGCGTCGCGCCTCCCGAGCGACCTTCGGGCCGTTCTCGAGCTCGTGCCACAAGTTGGCGAGCAGGAGGGCGTCGCAGGCGTCGTCGGCGATCGGCAGCGCGTCGGCGTCGCCCGGCAGGGGCAGGATGTTCGATGGCGCCTCGGTCTCGGCCAGCTTCACGAGAAGCCGGGCGAGCATCTCGCGCTGGACGTCGATCGCCAGGACGCGCCCCTCGGGGCCGACCGCCTCGGCCAGGGGGCGCGCGAAGTAGCCCGTGCCGGCGCCGACGTCGGCGATGGTCCACCCTCGCTCCACGCCCATCCGACCGAGCACCGCCGAGGACGGGAGCCAGTGGACCCGCTGGGGGTCCTCGAGCTTGTCCGACTTCACGGGATCGAACAGACGCTCTCCCACCTACCCCTCCAGCCGCTCGCGGAGGAGGCGGTTGACGAGCTGTGGGTCGGCCCTGCCGCCGGTGGCCCGCATGACCTGGCCCACGAAGAAGCCGAGCAGGCCCGTCTTCCCGCCGCGATACGCCTCCACCTCGTCGGGATTCGCCTCGAGCACGGCGTCCACCTCGGCGGCGAGGGCGGCCTCGTCGCTGACCTGCCGCAGGCCCTTCTCGTCGACCACCTCTGCGGGCGGGTCCCCGGTCTCGACGACCGCGACGAGGACCTCCTTGGCGGCGCTTCCCGAGATCGTCCCGCCCGCCTTGAGTCGCAGGATCTCGGCGAGCGACTCGGGCGGCACCGGTTGCGGCTCGGGCTCCAGACGGACGTCGAGGCCGCGCTCGTTCGCGACTCTCAGCACCTCGCCCATCACCCAGTTCGAGAGA
>JAHWKZ010000053.1 GCA_019347645.1 Gemmatimonadota bacterium
CCTCCGATCGCGTCGAAGACCCGGCGCCGGACGAAGATCCCCTGGTCTCCGGTCGCCGTGCGGGTGACGCGGGTGCGGATGTCGATTCCGCGTTCGATGACGGGTAGCAGCGGGCTCCGCGTCCGCTCCTCGGGATGGAACGCGATCCGGAAGGCGCCGCCCGGGGCGCCGTCGGCGGCCGCGGCGGCGATCTGGGCGGGGGCGTCGGGCGGGGGTATCGAGTCGGCGTGGAGGAACCAGAGGATCTCGGTCGAGGCCGCCGCCGCCCCGGCGTTCTGCTGGGACGCCCGGCCGCGCGAAGCGTGGACCAGCCGCGCCCGGGCCCGGGCGAGCTCTCGGGTCCGGTCGCCCGAGCCGCCGTCGGCCACCACCACCTCCGCGGGTCGCGGGCGGCACCGCTCCAGGGCGTCGAGGAGCCGCGGCAGCCTCGAGGCCTCGTTCCAGGTGGGGACGATGACGGCGATCGCGGGCTCTCCGGTCCGACTCACCCGGTCACCGGCGGGATTCCCCCCGGCGGCTCGTTGCCCCATCCGATGATCCCCTCCCGCCGGGCCACGACCCCCACCGGCGGCGCGTCGCGCCACGGGATCCGGAATCGGAACGAGCTTCCCTCCCCGGGCCGCGACTCGACCCAGATCCGGCCGCCGTGGAGCTCGACGAGCTGTTTGCAGATCGCCAACCCGAGACCGACCCCCTGGTAGGGCCGTGTCGCCGAGGCATCGACCTGACGGAAGGCGTGGAAGATGTCCACCACCCGCTCCGCCGGGACCCCGATCCCCTCGTCCGTCACCCTCCCCTCGAGCTCGTCGTCCGTCCGCCGGGCGGCGATCGTGATCGTGCCCTCGTTCGAGAACTTGATCGCGTTCTCCACCAGATTGAGGAAGATCCGGTAGATCTTCTCCCCGTCGAGCCAGCACGGACCGAGATCCTCCTGGAGATCGATCGAGATTTCGAGCGACCCCTCCTCGAGCAACGGGTCGAGAGTCCGAACGACGCCTTCGATCAGCGTCCGGATCTCCACCTGCTCGTACTGCAGCAGGTCGTGCCCCTCCTCCCGGCGCGCGAAGTCGAGAAGCCGCGAGATCATCTCCAGGAGGTGCTGGCTGTTCCGGCCGATGGTCCCCAGGATCTGACGCTGCTCTTCGTTGAGCGGGCCGCACATCTCGTACTCGAGGATCTCGGTGTTCGCGATGATCGAGGTGAGCGGCGTCTTCAGCTCGTGGCTCGTGTTGGAGAGGAACTCGTTCTTGAGCTCGTTCGACTTCTGGAGCTCCGCGTTCACCCGTTGCAGCTCGGCATTCACCTCCCGCGTCTCCTCCTCGGCTCGAACGCGGGTCGAGACGTCCGTCAGCTCGTACTTGAACGCGTGGGCTCCCTCCCACAGGATCGGGTCGGCGTGCACGATCACCGGGATCCGCTCCCCGCCGGCCCCGAGGATCTCCATCTCGTAGTCGGGGACCGGCTGCCCCGCCGTGCGATCGGCCAGGGCTCGGGCCACCCGCTCCCGGTCCTCGGGCACGACCAGGTCGAGCGGTTCGTAGCGCCCGATCTCGTCTAGGCTCCAACCGGTGCGGTCCAGCAACGCGCGGTTCGCGAACACGAAGCGCCCCGCCGCCAGCACCACGATCAGGTTGGGATCGTCGTCGAGCACGTCGCGGGCATAGGCGAGGTCCCGTACCACGCGGGCTCGCGACTCCTCGAGGCCGAGGATCACCATCCCCACGGCGAGGAGCGCGCCGAGGCCGGCGTCGAGCTGAATCAGCCACGCCTCCCCGACCTGCCGGCCGGCGACGATCCAACCGACCGGCTGGAGCGCCCCCCAGCTCCCCAGCGAGAATCCGGCCACCCGGGCGCCGATCGGGGCCGTCGCGCGGCCGTAGCGGACGATCAGCCAGCCGGTCCCGATCCACCCGGCGGCCAGGAAGGCGAGCGCGGCCGCTTCCGCCCCGTCCCGCGCCGGCAGCGCGGCGACCACCCCCAGATGGGCGAGCGCGGTCACGATCGCGAGCGACGCGCCGAACGCCAGCCCGCCGAGCAGCCCGAGCCGCTTCCACCCCGCCAGCATCACGCCGCCGGCGACCATCAGCGCCGCCGCCGCCGTGACGAGACCCGCCTCCACCGGCCCCAGCCGTTCGGCGGATCCGGAAAGATCGAGGTGGACCGCCAGGAGCAGGATCCAGGCGAGGACCCAGGGCAGGAAGTGGAGCTGCCGGTACTGCCAGTAGAGGTAGGCGAAGACCGCCGCCAGCACGACCATGTAGACGATCGGATGCGGCGACGTGGTGAAGATCATCCGGTGGCCATCGGGTGGAAGGGGTCCGCGCCCCGGGAGCGCGGGACGTGGACCCCGGGAATCAGTTCAGCTCCAATCCTCTTCCTCCTCTTCGTCCCAATCGCCTTCCACGAGATCGAATTCGAGGGGCGAGGTGCTCACCACCTCCAGCTCGACGCCGCACTCGGGGCATTCGATGACTTCGCTCTCCTCGAATTCGAACGCCTCCCCTTCGATCTCGGCCTCGCACTCCGGGCAGTACGCCATGCTTCACCTCCTCTCGCGGGTTACGGGGGCGGTATTATAACATCTTCCACGCTCCCGATGACGACTCGGCTCGCTCCCCGTTTCCGGATCCTTCAACGCGCCGGCGGACACCCGTCGGGGATCGGCGGGCAGGAGCCCCAGACGCCCGAACCGGCCTCCTTCGCGGCCCGTTCGGCGGCCGCGATCTCCTCCCGATGCAGCCGGGTGCTCCCGAACGGGAAGGCGCACGCGAACCCCTGGCGGACGAGCGCCACGTTGACCAGCCCACGGTCGGTCTCCAGGTAGGCCAGCAGGCGTCCGAACCGGTCCCGGGTCTCGGCCGGATCCAGGCGGATCGTCACCACCTCGCTCTCGACCCACGCCTCGTTGGCCCGCGTGGCCGCCTCCGCGCCGCACTGGGGCGTCGGGCGCGATTCGGGCGCGTCGATCCCGATGTAGCGGACGCTCGTACCGTCTTCCAGGACGGCGGTGTCGCCGTCGATGACGCGGTCGATCCGCATGGACCGCCCCCCGTAGCGTGCCCGGTCGTCGGCCTCGCGCGGCTCCGAGGTGGAGTCGCCGTCTCCCATACAGGTGGCGGTCAGCAGGGCCGCCGCGAGGCACACTCCCAGGGCGGTCGGCCTACGTCCCCAGCACACGGGCCGCCAGGCTCCTCGCCTCGGCTTCGTCCGTGGTGCCGTCCACGATCACCCGCCCGTCCCGGAAGAGGTGGACGGTCATCCCGTCCCGCCGGGCGCGCAGCAGGTGGTCGTTGACCGAAACCTCCCACTCCCCTCCCAGCCGCGCGGCCAGCGTGCGCAGCGGGGGTGGAGCACCGGCCTCGAGCGGCAGCAGCTGGATCGCGTCCCGGCCGCACAGCCGGGCGCTGGTCGAGCCGCGACGCCCCTCCAGCCACGCGAAGTCCCGCTCCACGCAGACCGGGCAGTCGGGCCGCGGGCCTCCGGTGGCCACGGTGGTGAACGACGCCTCCCACGCGTCGTAGCGCAGCAGGCCGCGCAGGACCTTATCGCGCGCGTCGACCAGGAGCTTCACCGTCTCCACCGTCTGGATCCCGGCCACCACGGAAACCGCCGGCCCCAGCACCCCCGCCGTCTCGCACGTGGCCAGGCTCCCGACCGGCGGCGTGGTCTCGAACACGCACCGCAGGCACGGGGTCTCGCCGGGCAGGATCGGCAGGATCAGCCCGCCGGTCCCGATGACGCCGGCGTAGACCCACGGTATTCCCTCCCGGACCGTCCAGTCGTTGATCAGGTAGCGGGTCTCGAAGTTGTCGGTCCCGTCGCACACCACGTCGGCACCGGCCAACAGGTCCTCGGCGGTGATCGAGTTGAGGTCCTCGACCACGCCCTCGACCTCGATCTCGGGATTGATGGACGCGATCGCCCGCTCGGCGGCGACGGCCTTGGGAATCGCCGCCTCGGCGTCGGCGTCCGTGAAGAGGACCTGCCGCTGGAGGTTGGACCGCTCGACGAAGTCGCGGTCGACCACCGTCAACCGGCCGACCCCCGCGCGAGCGAGGAGCTGCGCCTGGAACGAGCCCAACGCGCCGCATCCGACCACGACCGCCCGGGATCCCGCCAGGCGGCGCTGACCTTCGGGGCCGATCTCGGGGAGGATCCGCTGGCGGACGTACCGATCGCTCATGGGAATCGAAGCTACCGGCCGGGGGCCGGCGCGTCATTCCGCCGTCCACCGGCCGACGGACCGCGAACCGGAGGGCACCTATATTGATCATGATGAGGCAAGAGCGACGCGTGGTGGTGACAGGGATGGGGGCGGTCAGCCCGAACGGGATCGGGCGGGACGCGTTCTGGAGCGCGTGTCGCGACGGGGTCAGCGGCAGCGGCCCGATCTCCTGCTTCGATCCCACCGAGATCCCGTGCAAGGTGGCCGCGGAGGTGCGGGGCTTCGATGTGGAGGCCCACCTGCCGCCGCGGGCACGCCGCTACGGCCTCCGGGTCGTGGCCATGGGCCTGGCCGCCGCCGGGGAGGCGCTGGAGCAGGCCGGCCTCGACCCCGCCGCGCTCGACTCCGAATCCCGGCGCCGGACCGGGGTCGTGATCGGTACCGGCGCGGGCGGGATCGCGTTCGGCGAGGAGCAGTACGAGGCGTGGTTCCGGGAAGGATACCGGAAGGTCAGCCCCTACGGGGTCGTCGCCACGTTCGTCGGCATGCTCTCCAGCGAGATCTCGATGGCCTTCGAGCTGCGCGGCATGAGCCATGTCGTCTCCACCGGCTGTACCTCCGCCTCCGACGCGATGGGCTACGCCCTGCAGGCGCTCCGGGCCGGATGGGCCGACCGCATCGTGACCGGCGGCGCCGAGGCGTGCATTGCCCCCGGCATCATGGCGGCCTTCTGCCGGATGGGGACGATGACGACCCGCAACGGAGACGATCCCTCCCGGGCGTCGCGACCGTTCAACCGGGACCGCGACGGATTCGTGATGGGCGAGGGGGGCTGGATGCTCGTCTTCGAGACGCTGGAGAGCGCCCGGGGCCGGGGCGCTCCGGTGCTCGCGGAGGTCGTCGGGTACGGCACCACCTGCGACGCCTATCACCGGGTCCGCCCCGAGCCGACCGGCGAGGAGGCGGCCCGGGCCATCGGGCTGGCGCTCGACGACGCCGGCGTCACTCCCGAGGAGATCGGCTACGTCAATCTGCACGGCACGGCCACCGAGCTGAACGACCGGATCGAGACGAAGGCCGTTCGTCTCGCCTTCGGCGACCATGCCGACCGTCTCCCGACGTCGGCGCTCAAGTCCATGATCGGCCATCCGCAGGGCGCCTGCGGCGCGGCCGGACTGGTGGAGACGATCGAGGCGATGCGCGCCGGTTGGCTCCCGCCGACCATCAACTACGAGAGCCTGGATCCGGCGTGCGACCTCGACATCGTCCCGAACGAAGGACGGCCGGCCGAGATCGGCGCGGCCGTGGTCAACTGCATCGCGTTCGGCTCGAAGAACTCCGCGCTGGTGGTGCGGAAGCCCTGACCGGCCCGATCAGCGGGTGTACATCCGGATCAACCCGCCCACCCCCCGGGAGCCGAGCAGCATCCCCGCCTCGCTGGCATCCAGCATCTCCACGCGGACGATCTCCTCCGGCTCGAATCCCGGCGGAGGGCAACCATCGTGCGAGCGCTGTCCGTCGATCTCGATCACCGGCGGGGGCGTCTGGCCGCGTCCGATGTTGTGCACGCAATCGCCCCGGAGCTGCGCGCGGGGGACGTAGTAGCGGAAGAGTCCCCGCCAGGTGTCGAACTGGCGCACTTCGGCCGAACCCTCGGTCGTCCTCTCGACCGCGGCGCTCCCGGCGCAACCGACCGATCCGGTGACCGCCACCGCGGCCACCGCCAAGACCCGAAAACCCGTCTTCACTCGCATGCCTCCCCTTCCGTCGAATGACGAATGGCCGACCCGTCGCCAGCCTAGCACCCGGTCCGCCACCTGTCTACCCCAACTCGAAGGGCACCGGCGCGAAGCAGAGGACGAACAGCGCCACCGCGATCCAGCCGATCGCGCGCCGGCCGGGGTCGAGCTCGAGGTACGGGTCGAGGACCGGGGGGTGGCGGATCTTGATCACGATCAGCACCAGCAGCGCCCACACGTACCACCCCGGCCACCACCATCCCATCACCAGGAGCGAACCGAAGGAGAGGTACGCGATCCAGTGCTGCCCGCGGCCGAGCAGGGCGTAGAGAACGTGGCCGCCGTCGAGCTGGCCGATCGGCAGCAGGTTGAGCGCGGTCACGAACAGCCCGATCCATCCCGCGAACGCGACCGAGTCGAGGAACAGCTCGTGGCCGGTCGGGATCGCGGGCCCGACCGTCCACACGATCGCCTTGAACAGCAGCGGCTCGCCGAGCCGGATCCCGAGCGCCGCCTCCTCCAGCGGGAGGACCGGGCTCTGGAGGACCCCCCAGATCGAGACCGGGAGCGCCACGACCATGCCGGCGATCGGGCCCGCCGCGCCCACGTCGAGCAGCATCCGGCGGGTGTAGATCGGCGTCTTCATCTTGATCACCGCCCCCAGCGTCCCGATCGGCGAGAGGACGGGCATGGGGATGAAGAAGGGCAGAGTGACGTTGAGGCCGTAGCGACGCGCGGCCACGTAATGGCCGAATTCGTGGGCGGCGAGGATCGCCAGGAGCGAGGCGGCGAACGGAACGCCGTCGGCCAGACGGCCGGCGTCCCGCACGATGAAGTCCCAGGGCGCTCCCTCCAGGTACGCCCCGGCCCACAGGGTGGACACCGCGGTAGCCAGAAAACCCGCCAGATTCCACGGCCACTCCGGCGGGATGGCGGGCGCCTTCGGGTGCGTGACGGTGAGCCGGGTGTCGGCCTCGGTGCGCTCGTAGAACCACGAGACGTCGAGCTTCCCCAGCGCCTCGTCCAGGCGGGCGCGCGCTTCCGGCGCGTCATACCTTAGTCGTCCCCTGAGGATCGTCTCGTCGCCGATCCTGAGGACGTGGGGGTCCTCCAGCGCCGCGGCGGCGACCGGCTCGGCGGGATGCTCGAGGAGCGCCTCCTCGGGGGACTCGTCCGGCACCAGCCGGATCGGCTTCCAGAACTTCCAGCGCATCCGGGGTCCTCGTGGAAGTGTACGTCAACGGTCGATTCCGACCTCTCGACGACCCCGCGCTGCCCGCGCGGGACCGCGGCTTCCTGTCCGGCGAGGCGGTCTACGAGAGCGTGAAGGTGGCGGAGCGTCGGGCGCTGTTCCTCGACTCCCACCTCGAGCGGCTGGCCGCCTCGGCGGGGGCCCTGGGATTCGAGGCCGGCTGGGGCGCGGACGAGCTTTCGCCCGTGCTAGCCCGGCTGCTGGACGCCGCCGGACTCGACGACGCCCTCGCGCGGCTCTACCTCACGCTCGGACCCGCGGGCGACCCGCCGACCCGAATCGTCTGGGTCGAGCCGCTCCCGCCGCACGCGGCGGGCGACACTGCGCCGTGGCGGCTCGTGCGCCACCCGGAGCGACTCGTACCCTACCGTCCCGACGTGAAGCACACCAGTCGGCTGGCCCACGCGCTGGCGCGGCGTCGGGCGAAGGCGGCCGGCGCCGACGACGCCCTGCTGCTCCACGCCGACGGATGGGTGCTGGAAGGCACCGCCTCGAACGTCTTCTTCTTCGAGGCCGACACGCTCCACACCCCGGAGACGGGCTGCGGCGTGCTCCCCGGGATCACCCGCGACCTGGTCCTCGAGCTCGCCCCTTCGTGCGGCTTCAAGACGGTCGAAGGGCGCTACCCCGTGGAGGTGCTCGCCGCGGCCGACGAAGTGTTCCTCACGTTCACCTCCGCGGGCGTCCGTCCGGTGGCGTCGATCGACGGGCGCGAGCTCGCCGGGGGCGCACCCGGGCCGCGGACGGCGCGGATCGGCGAGGCGTACGAGGCGAGGGTGGCCGAGACGCTGGCCCACACCCCGCCGCTGGGATAGAATCCTGGCGTGCGTCGCCTCCTGTCGATCCCGACCATCCTCCTCCTCGCCGCCGCACCCGCCGCGGCCCAGGAGGATCCGCCGATGCCCGGCGTCGAACAGGCGGCGGCCACGATCGACGCGGACCTGCTGCTCGGCCACACCCGCTTCCTCTCCAGCGACCTCCTCGGCGGGCGCGGACCGGGGACGGCCGGGGACAGCCTGGCCCTGGCGTACATCGCCGCGCAGCTCGAGGCCGCCGGATTCGAGCCCGCCGGCACCGACGGATGGCTCCAGCCCTTCACCCTGGTCGGCCTGACCGCCGACCCGCCCGAGACGATGACCCTGCTCGGTCCCGACGGCGAGGCCGAGGCCCTGGCGTGGCGCGAGGATTTCATGGCCACCGCCGGTCGCCAGGCGCCGCGAGCCGAGCTCGAGGACGTCGAGGTCGTCTTCGTCGGCTACGGGATCGTCGCTCCGGAGGAGGGATGGGACGACTACGGCGACGTCGACGTCTCCGGGAAGGTCCTGCTGTTCCTCAACAACGACCCGGCCGGCGAGCGGTTCGGCGGCGAGACGCGGCTCTACTACGGCCGCTGGACCTACAAGTACGAGATCGCCGCCGAGAAGGGCGCCGCCGGGGCGCTCGTCATCCACACCACCCCCTCGGCGGGCTACGGCTGGAACGTGGTCCAGTCGTCGTGGTCGGGGACCCAGTTCGAGCTGCCTGAGCGCGGCGAGCCGCGGGTCGAGGTGCGAGGGTGGGTCACCGAGGAGGCGGCGCGGCGGCTGGCCGCGCTCGCCGGCGAGGACCTCGACGCCCTCGTGGAGGCGGCGCAGTCGCCGGGCTTCGAGGCCGTCCCCCTCGGGGTGCGGGTCTCCGTGGCGTTCGACAACTCGATCGAGAGGACGGAGACGGCCAACGTGATCGGCCGCCTGCCCGGCCGCGACCTGGCCGCCGAACACGTCCTCTACACCGCCCACCACGATCACCTGGGGATCGGGGAGCCGGTGGCCGGCGATTCGATCCACAACGGCGCCCGCGACAATGCGCTCGGGACCGCCTCGGTCCTGGCGATCGCCCGCGCGTTCGAGGCGCTCCCCGAGCCGCCCCGGCGGTCGATCCTGGTCGCCGCGGTGGGCGCCGAGGAGCAGGGGCTGCTGGGGTCGAAGTACCTGGCCGAGAACCCGGTCGTCCCCAACTG
>JAHWKZ010000054.1 GCA_019347645.1 Gemmatimonadota bacterium
ACCGGAGATCGGACAGCAGCACCTCGTCACCGTCCTCGAAGAGGCTCGTGAGGAGCTCCTCCTCGTACCCGAGCAGCTCCTCGCCGACGTCCCGCTCGGCCCGGCGGAGCCGCCAGTCGGTCCGTGAGAACCACAGGACCAGGTCCTCCTCGATCTCCTCGATCTCGGCCGGCGGCTCGCGGAGCATCCACCACAGGTAGAGGGCCATCGCGCCGAGCAGCAGTGCCGCGTCGAACCGGCCGATCCTGCCGTCCAGCACGATCGCCACAGCGCCCACGCTGGCGGCGAGGAGAAACGGAAGCTCGCGATGCAGGAAGCGCGCCTTCGCGACCAGGGGCGAGACGAGCGCGGTGGCTCCGAGGATGAGGCCGAGGTTGGCGATGTTCGAGCCCACCACGTTCCCGAACGCCACCTCGGGCGTGCCCGCGAGCGCCGCCGCGAGCGAGGCGGCGAGCTCCGGGGAGGAGGTGGCGAAGGCGACCACCGTCAGGCCCACGACGAGCGGCGTCATCCCGAGGCCCCGCGCCACCTCGGAGGCGTCGTCGATCAGCCGCTCGCCCCCGAAGTAGAGGAGGGCGGTGCCGGCGAGGATCAGCAGCGGGTCGATCATGTTGCGAACGATCCCTTCAGCCGGACCCGCCCGCCTTCCACTCCTCGTAGGCGGTGGCGGCGCTCTCGACGAACGACCGGTGGGTGGGCATCCAGCCCACGTCCGAGGCGCGCGAGGTGACGAGCGCCTGGTCGAGCGTCATCGCGTCGGCGACCGGACCGAGCTCCTCGCGGGCCTCCTCGATCGGCAGGCTCTCGACCGCGCCTCTGGCGCCGGCGGCGTGGCTCGCCGCGCGGGCGGCGTCGCGGACCTTCACCGGCTTGCCGTCGACCCCGTGGAACACGCCGCCGGCGCGATGTTCGGCGATCTTCACGTACAGTCGACCGAGGTCGTCGCGATGGACGAGCGACCACCGGTTCTCTCCGTCTCCGACGTAACGGGCCGAACCCTCCTCTTCGGCCGTATCGAAGAACCGGACCACCAGCCCGCCCCGGTCGCCGTACACCATTCCCGGCCGGACGACCGTGGTGACGAGGGTCTCGTCCGCCGCCCCCAGGACCTGCTCCTCGTGGGAGGGACGCCACGCCACCACCTCCGCGGGCCGCTCGACGGAGGCGGTCTCGTCCACGGGCTCCTCGCCGGTGTCGCCCAGCACCCAGCACCCCGAGGTGTAGATCAGCTGGCGGTTCTCGACCGAGTCCTGGACGATCTGCCGCAGGGAGTCCACCGCCACCAGGTCGGTCTCCACCGGGGAGCCGTAGTCGAGCGCCGCGTGCACCAGCACGTGGTGGTCGCGAGCCGCCTCCAGCCACTCGGACGGATCGGCGATGTCGGCCTGCACGGGGTGCGCGCCTGTCCGGCGCACCCGCTCCACGCTGCCGGGGGAGTGGTGGAGCCCGGTCACCTCGTGGCCGGCGTGCACGAACGCTCCGGCGATCGCCCGGCCGACATACCCGGACGCCCCGGTGATGAAGACTCGCATCGCAACCCTCCTGTGTTGAGCGGCCCCTCCGTCTCGCCGATCCCTCGCGTGGACCTCGTGTCGCGCTATCTTCGGTGCCGGAGCGTCGCGCCGGCTCCGATCGCGGGAGACAAAGTATGCGGGAATCGGACGTTCGAGGCGAACCCCGTCTTGCGAGGAGGGAGAACCGATGGAGAAGATCGAGAAGAGCGACGAGCAGTGGCGCCGGGAGCTGACGCCCGAGCAGTTCCGGATCCTCCGGGAGAAGGGAACCGAGCGGGCGTTCACCGGGGAGTACGCCGACCGCCACGATCCGGGAGTCTACCGCTGCGCGGCGTGCGGTTTGCCGCTGTTCGACTCCGACGCCAAATATGAATCGGGCAGCGGCTGGCCGTCGTTCACCCGGCCCCTGGACCGGGAGCACGTGGAGACCGAGGTGGACCAGAGCCACGGCATGCGCCGCACCGAGGTCCTCTGCGCCCGCTGCGAGAGCCATCTCGGCCACGTCTTTGAGGACGGCCCGGCCCCGACGGGGCTCCGGTACTGCATCAACTCCGCCGCCCTCGAGTTCGACGAGGCCGAAGAGGAGAGCCGATGACCGGGAACGGCTACGACGTGGTCATCATCGGCAGTGGACCCGGCGGCTACGTCGCCGCGATCCGGGCCGGCCAGCTCGGACTGCGGACCGCGGTGATCGAGAAGGACGCCTTCCAGGGGGGCACGTGCCTCCATCGCGGCTGCATCCCCACGAAGGCCCTGCTCGAGAACGCGCACCGCTACCGGGACATCCTGCACGCGTCCGAGTTCGGTCTGGAGGTCGGCGACGTGTCGGTGGACTGGCGGAAGATCCAGAGCCGCAAGCAGAAGATCGTCGATCAGCTGGCGGGCGGGGTGAAAGGCCTGCTGAGGAAGTGGAAGGTCGAGATCGTCGAAGGGTGGGGCGCGCTCGACGGTCCACGGACCGTCGTGGTGCGCGAGGGCGGGCCGGAGGGTGGCGAGTCGCGCCGGCTGGAAGCGAGGAACGTCGTCATCGCCACCGGCTCGGTCCCGCGAGAGATCGCCAGCGCGCCGTTCGACGGCGAGCGGATCCTCTCCTCGGATCACGTCCTGACGCTCGACGCCGTCCCGGAGTCGCTGTGCGTGATCGGGGCCGGCGCCGTGGGCGTGGAGTTCGCGTCCGTCTACCGCGACTTCGGGAGCCGGGTCACGCTCGTCGAGGCGCTGCCCCAGCTCCTGCCGATCGAGGACGAGGAGGTCGCGGCCGAGCTCGCCCGGGCGTTCCGGAGCAAGGGGATCGACGTCCGCGCGAGCACGAGCTTCGCCGGGGCCGAGGTCGTCGAGGGGGGCGTTCATGTGGACCTCGAAGGCGATGGCGAAGGACAACTCTTCGTCGAGAGGGTCCTGGTGGCGATCGGTCGGGAGCCCGTCACCGACGGGATCGGCCTCGAGACCACGAAGATCGAGACCGAGCGCGGCTACGTGAAGGTCGACGAATGGTGCGAGACCGCCGAGCCGGGCGTCCATGCCATCGGCGACGTCAACCCCACGCCGTGGCTCGCCCACGTGGCGTCGATGGAGGGGGTCATGGTCGTCGAGCGGATCGCCGGCGAAGACGTCCGCCCGGTCCCCTACGGGGAGACGCCCAACTGCACCTACTGCGATCCCGAGGTGGCCAGCGTGGGGATGAGCGAGCGGCAGGCGAAGGAGGAGGGCTACCAGGTCCGCACCGGCAAGTTTCCCTTCCTCGCGTCCGGCCGCGCGAAGATCGACGGCCATACCGACGGGTTCGTGAAGATCGTGGGGGACCAGGCCTACGACGAGATCCTCGGCGTCCACATCGTCGGTTACAAGGCGACCGAGCTGATCGCCGAGGCGGGCGCGGTGCTGCGCCTCGAGGGGACGGTCGAGGAGCTGATCCATACGATCCACGCCCACCCGACGCTCGCCGAGGCCGTGCACGAGGCGGCCCATGCCGCCTATGGGGACGCGATCCACTACTAGAAGACCACGGTGAACCGAAGGACCCCCAACGGGGTTTGATCAGGGTGGTTCCGATGCTCGTTCACCCCCACCTTCTCGCGAGGGACCTCGCCATGCGTAACGCTCGCACGATCCCGCCTCTTCTCTCGATCCTCCTGCTCCTGGCCTGTTCGAACGACACCCCGGCCGGGGCCGACGAGCGGGGGGAGCTCGCCCGCTCCGTCTACCTGGGCGAGACCTTCGAGCTCGCCGTGGGCCAGCGTGCCCGGATCGGCGAAAGCGGGCTCGTCATCGGCTTCCGGGGGGTGCGAGAGGACTCCCGCTGCCCCGTCGACGTCGATTGCGTCTGGAGCGGCGACGGGGCGGTGGCGCTCGGCGTCTCCATCGGTCGCTCCGCGACCCGGACCGTGACCCTCCACACGGACCTGGAGCCGCGCGCGGCGGCGGTCGGGGACCTGGTGGTGCGCCTCGTCGCACTCGCGCCGGAGCCCGTCTCCACGCGGCGCATCGACCCCGGCGAATACGTCGCGACCCTGGTAGTCGAGCGGCGGTAGTACCTCATATCATTGATGCTAACCCATTTGTGGAAAACAGCTTCACTCTCGTCATCTAATGTAGTTTATATAGACGTCCAGCTGCCGTCGAGCTTGGAGAAGCCGCAGCGCAGGCATGTGGGATGACGCCACGCTGGATCGCCTTCGCGATCGTCCTCTTGTCCGAAGCGCTCGTGCTCGGGGGGCTCGTCGTGTCGATCGTGAGGCCGGAGCGGCGGGTGTGGCCCGCCCCCCGCGGGGCGCGGTCGTGGCAGTTCTGGTGGTCGTGGGGATTTCTGGGCGTCGCCGTGGCGGGATCGCTGGTCCTGGCGTGGTTCGACCGGGGCACGTTCGTCTTCGATCACTGGGTCTGGAAGGTGGCGGGGGTCGGGATCGTCGCGGCGGCCGAGTTCTTCAACGAGCGGGCGGTCCGGGCCGTGGGGCGGCCGGCGTCGCGTGGGCTCGGCGGCCCGCTGGTCACGCGGGGACCGTACGGCCGGACCCGGAACCCCCAGTACCTGGCGCAGAGCGCGATGGTCGTCGGCCTGGTCCTGGTGGCGGACTCGACCCTGCTGGCGATCGCCGCGGTGCCCGGCATCGTTTCCCTGCTCCTGACCCCGTTCGCCGAGGAGAAGTGGCTGGAGGAGCATCATGGGGAGGCGTACCGGCGGTACCGCGAGCGCGTTCCCCGCTTCCTCGGCCGCCGTGGAGGTGGGGGTCCGGAGTCGCGGTCGGAAGAGCAGTGATCGCCATGTCCGTTCGTTCGATCGGCCCCGCGTGCCTCCTGGCCATGCTCGTCCTGATCGCCGTGGTCCCCGTGGCCGCGCAGTCCTCGTCCGGCCCTCGGTTCGAGGAGTGCGCGAGCGAGATCCGCTCCCACGCCGACTGGATCGCCGAGCCCGATTCGACGTGGTCGCTGACGATCGGCCTCGACGCCGGAGGGGCGCTCCGCTACGTGGGCGCCCGCCACTCGACCGACCCCTCCGATCCGCAGTTCGTCGAGATCGTGGGCGCGTGGGAGACCCTGCGACCCACGCGGGCGTTCTTCGAGGGGCCGGACCGGGGGATCGCCGCCACCGCCGAGGAGACGATCGAGCGGTTCGGGGAGTCGGGCTACGTGCGGTTCCTCGCCGCCCGCGACTCCGTCCCCGTCTCCACCCTCGAGCCCTCGCCCTTCGACGAGGCGGCGCACCTCCGGGAGCGCTTCCCGGAGGACCAGGTGGCACTCTTCTACCTCCTGCGGGAGGCCTCGCGCCTCCGGGAGCGGAGGGGGATGGACGGCCCCGCCGTCGAGGCCGCCATCGCCGAGCTCCTCTCCCGCGCGACGGAGATGGGCCTGCTGCGCGGGGAGGTGACGACGGTCGAGGCGCTCGATCGAGCCTACCGGCGCTACTGGAGCGAGCCCGCCGAGTGGTGGAAGGCCCCGGCGGCCTGGTTCGACCCGCTGCTGACGTCCGAACAGACGGGCGGGATCTTCACCAACGACGTCAACCGCGCCTCCAGCGCGTACCGGGACCGCCACATGGCGCGGCTGCTGGTGGAGGCGGTGGAGGCCGGGGAGCGGGTGTTCGCGGTGGTGGGGAGGAACCACGTGCCGCTCCAGGCGCCGGCTATCGTGTGTGCGTTGGGTTCGGGCGAGCCGTCGGACGAGTAGGGGCGGGGAGGACGCTCGATCCTCCCGTCCGTCAGCTCCGCTCCAGGATCATCGCCGCCGCGGTGGCCCCCGCGCCGCAGATCGAGATCAGCCCGTAGCGGGCGTCGCGGCGCTTCAGCTCGTTGGCGAGCTGGACGACGATCCGGCCGCCGGTGGCGGCGAAGGGGTGCCCCACCGCGATGGAGCCGCCCAGGGGGTTGAGCTTCTCCTCGGGGACCGAGCCGATCGCGGATTCCTTCCATCCCTGCTTCCACGCCCGGAGGTTGCACGCCACCTGACCGGCGAAGGCCTCATGCATCTCGACGATGTCGATCTCGTCGAGCGACAGGCCCACCTTCGTCAGCAGCCGGGGGACGGCCACGCCGGGACCCATGAGGAGGCCGTCGTCGGGGTCGATCCCCACGAACTCGAACGACTGGACGAAGGCTAAGATCTCGCGTCCCTCCCGCCGCGCGCGATCCTCGGACATGAGCAGCACCGCCGAGGCGCCACGGTGGCGTACTGCACCGAGGAGCTCCCGGCGGTGATCGTCCCCGAGGCGCTGCGGTCGAACACCGGAGGCAGCGACGCCAGCTTCTCGATCGACGTGTCGTCGCGGATCAGAAGGTCCCGCTCCACGCCGTCGAGCGGGACGATCTCGGCCGAGAGCCGTCCGTCCTCGGTGGCCTCGGCGGCCCCCATGTGGCTGCGGTAGGCGATGGCGTCCTGCTCTCCGCGCGGGATCCCCCACTCCTTGACCATGAGCTCGCAGTGCTCGCCCATGGTCAGGCCCGTGGAGGGCTCCTCGAAATCGCCGACGGTCGGTTTGAGATGCTTCGGACGCAGCCGGGCCAGCGCTCTGGCGCGGTCGGCGGCGGTCTTCGCCCGCGCGACGTCCAGGAAGACGCGGCTCGCCTCCCGCGAGAATAGGACCGGCGGGTTGGACATCGACTCCACGCCGCCGGCGATCCCGACCTCGCAGCGGCCCTCGACGATCGCGTCGTGCACGATCGCCACCGCGCTCGCTCCGGAGATGCAGTTGTCCGTGATCGTGAGCGCGCGGACGGAATCCGGGAGAGCCCCGCGCAGGACGACGTCGCGCGCCAGGTGGGGGATCCGGGGATCCACGATCACGATCCCCCACACCAGGTGCTCGACGATCTCCGGGTCGACGTCGTGGGTCTCGAGCAGGCCGTGGACGGCGTGGAGCGAGAGGTCGAGCGGGCGGTGGTCGGCGAACAGCGTCCCCGCCTTCACGAACGGCGTGCGGGCGCCGGCGACCACGGCGACGCGGGTCGAATTCTCGGTCATCTCGGATCCTCCTGGAGAGCGGGTCGACGATTCCCCATGGTCATGATGGGCGCTCTCGCCGACCGCGGCCAGCCGCCGCGTCTTGCGGCGCCCGGCCCCCGGGCCCGAAATTGGCCGCGATCGCCGCGGCTCCAATCGAGGGGGGATGATGCGGGACACAGGCCCGCGAGCGAATCGCCGACGCACCGGAGCGAGACCGATCCGGACGGCTCCCGTCCTGCTGGTCGGGCTGTGGATCGCCGGGTGCACCGGGACGAGCGACGAGGGGGCGATCCCGGGCGAGTCCGACACCCTCGAGGGCGCCGCCCCGGCGACCGTCCGGGCCGACCTGGACGAGGAGTTCTCTCTGTCGTACGGCGAGAGCGCCGTCGTCGGACCGGAGAGGCTGACGATCAAATTTCGTCGCCTCGCCGAGGAGAGCCGCTGTCCGCAGGACGTCCAGTGCCCGACGGTGGGGAACGCGGCCGCCGAGCTGGCCGTCGAGACCGCCGACGGGGCCGCCGCCACGCTCACGCTGAACACGCACCGCCCGCCGCGGGAAGCGCCGGCGCCCGGACACCGGATCCGGCTGGCGGGGCTCGTGCCCTGGCCGCGGACCGCCGAGGCGCCGCTCGATACCGCCGACTACGCCGTCTCCCTCCGGGTGACGGAGGAGGAGTGAAGCCGGGAGACGGCCCCTTTTCGGCACGACCGCGACGGGTCGAGCCGTTGCCGGGTCAGGAGTCGGTCTGGGACTACCCCCGCCCGCCCGCGGTGGAGCGGGTCCGGAAGAGCCTTCGCGTGGAGTTCGCGAAAACGGTCGTGGCCGAGACGGCGTACGGGCTGCGGGTGATCGAGACCGCCAGCCCACCGGTCTACTACTTCCCGTCGGACGACGTCCGGACCGAGCTGCTGGAGCCGAGCCCGGTCCGCACGATCTGCGAGTGGAAGGGCGTGGCGCGCTACTGGAACGTCCGGATCGACGAACGGGTGGCCGAGGACGCGGCGTGGAGCTATCCGAATCCCGAGCCCGAGTACGAGGCGATCGCCGACTACTACGCCTTCTACGCCCGAAAGATGGACGCGTGCTACGTGGGCTCGATGCGGGCCCTCCCCCAGGAGGGCGAGTTCTACGGTGGGTGGATCACCTCCGACCTCGCCGGGCCGTTCAAAGGTGGCCCGGGAACGGAGGAGTGGTAGGGAGGCCCGCATGACCGACGCCGCCCCCCCTGTGTTCGACGTACGGTTCGAGACCACCGCGGGCGACTTCGTCGTCCGGGCTCGTCGAGAGTGGGCTCCGCACGGAGTCGACCGGTTCCACGATCTGGTCGAGGACGGCTTCTACGACGGCACCCGCTTCTTCCGGGTGGTGGACGGGTTCGTGGCGCAGTTCGGCCTCAGCGGCGACCCGGCGCGGAACGAGCGATGGCGCCGCAGGTCCATCCCCGACGATCCAGTCGTCACCCACAACGACCGCGGCACGGTCACCTTCGCCATGGCCGGGCCGGACACCCGGACGACCCAGCTGTTCATCAACCTGGTCGACAACCGCCGGCTCGACACGATGGGCTTCGCGCCGATCGGGGAGGTCGTGGAGGGGATGGACGTCGTCGACCGTCTCCATTCGGGCTACGGGGAGGGCGCCCCGCGTGGCGAGGGGCCCGATCAGAGCCGGATCCACGCCGAGGGAAATGCCTACCTCGATCGGGAGTATCCCGAGCTGGACCACGTCCGCAGCGCGGTGGTGGTGGACGAGGGATAGTGGCTTGCGAGGATGGGCGTTCGATCCGTAGCATGGAGTGTCACTACGGACGCGGTTGGATGTGTCGCGGCGGACGCGGTCCGGCCCGGCACTAACGTCTTACGGGAGGTCCGGATGGGAACGATCGACAGGGGTCGCGTGATCCTCGGCGGGCTCGTGGCCGGGGTCGTGCTGAACGTGGGCGAGTACGTGCTGAACGGCCTGCTCCTGAGGGAGCGCTGGGACGCCGCGATGACCGAGCTCATCCGCCCCGCGCTCTACCAGGCGTACCACGCGATCGAGGCCGTGCTCGACCCGCCCGACGGCGCGCGCGCGGGCCCCGCGGACGTCGTCGGCCCCGTGTGCGAGACCGGCGACTTTCTCGCGCGCGATCGCCCGATGCCCCCGCTCGCG
>JAHWKZ010000055.1 GCA_019347645.1 Gemmatimonadota bacterium
CGGCGACGGCGGTCACCAGCGCGTCGATCTCCATCGGCTTGCCGGCCTCGAGGTCCTGCAGCATCGAGGTGCGGTGCGCTCCGACCTTGGCGGCACCGTCGATCCGCCGCTCCACGTCGACGCGGAACGAGGCGCCGAGCGCCTCGGCCACCGCCGGCAGCACGCCGAGGAGCTTCAGCGGCGCACCTGCCCGCCGAGGTCGGACTCCACGGCGGCGACGATCCGCTCGATCGCCGCGGCCTCCATCGTCGCCAAGGTCGCCCGGGACCGGCTTCTGGCCGACGCCGCCGGACGCTGGCCTCAGTACGGATTCGAGAGCCACAAGGGATACATGACCCCCCAGCACGTCGCCGCGCTCCGCGAACACGGCCTCTGCCCGATCCACCGCCTGTCGTTTCCGCGCGTGTGGGAGGAAGCCGACGCCATGGGGCCGGTGTACCGGAAGCTGATGGAGCGGCTCACCACCGCCGAGACGAGTGCCGAGCTCGAGGCGGCGGAGTTCGCCTTCGACGCGGCGCGGCCCTCGCTCCATCCGAGCGAGGAGAAGCTTCTGCAGCGGGTTCTCGAGACCCGCCGGAACGCCGTGGCGGAGCTGGCGGTGGATTCGTAGGTTGGAGCCTACCTCATGAAGCTTCCCGTCTACCTCGACCATCACGCCACGACCCCCTGCGATCCGCGGGTGGTGGACGCGATGGCCCCCTTTCTCACCGCGACCTTCGGCAACCCCTCGAGCCGCTCGCACGCGTTCGGTCGGGAGGCCGAGGACGCGGTCGAGACCGCGCGCCGGACCGTCGCCGAGGCGATCGGCGCCCGGCCCGAGGAGATCGTCTTCACGAGCGGCGCCACCGAGGCCGACAACCTGGCGGTCTTCGGGGCCGCCCGCGCCCGGCGGGAGGCCGGGGACGGCGACCATGTGGTAATCTCGGCGGTGGAGCACCGGGCGGTGCTCAAGCCGGCCGAGGCGCTGCGGGGCGAGGGGTTCGAGGTCACCGTGGTCGGCGTCGACGGTGAGGGACGGGTCGATCCCGAACGGCTGGCGGAGGCACTCGGCGCCCGGACCGTCCTGGTCTCGGTGATCCTCGCCAACAACGAGATCGGGACGATCGAGCCCCTCGCCGAGATCGCGGCGGTGGCTCACGAGCGCGGGGCGTGGGTGCACACCGACGCGGTTCAGGCCATCGGACGGATCCCCGTCGATGTCGACGAGCTCGATGTCGATCTGCTGTCCCTGACGGCCCACAAGTTCTACGGCCCCAAGGGCGCGGGCGCTCTCTACGTACGCAAGGCTCCGCGGCGGGTGAAGCTGGTCCCGCAGATGGTGGGCGGCGGACAGGAGCGCGGCCTGCGCTCGGGCACCCTCAACGTGCCCGGGATCGTCGGGCTCGGGAAGGCGATCGAGATCGCCGAGGCCGAGCGCGAGACGGAGGTCGAGCGGGTCGCCGCTCTCCGCGACCGGCTCGAGGAGGGCCTGAAGGGGACGATCGAGGGCCTGGTGGTCAACGGTTCGTCCGATCGCAGGATCGCCCCGAACCTGAACGTGTCGATCCCGCACGTCGACGGCGAGGCGCTGTTGCTCTCGCTCCACGACATCGCCGTCTCCAGCGGCTCGGCGTGCCGCTCGACGACGCCCACCGCGTCCCACGTGCTGAAGGCGATCGGCCGCGACGACGACCTCGCCCGGAGTTCCGTCCGGTTCGGTCTCGGCCGATGGACCACCGAGGAGGAGATCGACTACGCGGTGCGTCGCGTGAGCGAGACGGTGGAGCGCCTGCGCTCCATGAGCGTCCTCCCTTAGAAGTCCCCACCGTGACCGTGGCTCCGGCCGGCGCCCGCCGGGCCCTCCGCCGCCATCCCTGGATCTACCGGTCCGACGTCCGGGAAGTCCCCGAAAAACTCGAGAACGGCGCCGTGGTGCGGGTCGTCGACGAGCGCGGACGGCCGCTGGGTCGCGCCGGCTGGTCGGCCCGTTCCAAGATCTCGCTCCGGTTCTTCCGCTGGGAGGACGAGCCGGTCGACCGAGCCTTCTGGGAGGCGCGCCTCGAGGACGCGCTGGAGCGCCGGCGCGCCTGCGGGTCGACGGGACCCGCCCGGCGGGTGGTCTTCGCCGAGGGGGACGAGTGGCCGGGGTTCGTCGTCGATCAGTACGGCGACAGCCTGGCGGTGCAGACCCTGACCCCGGCGGCCGAGCGGCTGGCGCCGCGATGGGTCGAGGTGCTGGTGGAGCGGCTGGGGTCGCGATCGGTCGTGGCTCGCAACGACCTCAAGGTCCGGGAGCTCGAGGGGCTGCCGCGGGGAATCGAGACCTGGCACGGGGATCCTCCTCCCGAACCGTTTCCCGTCGTCATCGGGGACCACGAGTTCGTGGTCGATCTCGTCGGCGGCCAGAAGACCGGAGCGTACCTCGACCAACAGGAGAACTATCGCGCCGCCGCGCGCTGGGCGGCGACCGCCCCGGAGCCCCGCCGGGCACTGGACGTCTTCGCCGGGGAAGGCGGATTCGCCCTCCACCTGTCGGCGACGGTAGAGTCCGTCGAGGCGGTCGAGACCTCCGCCGAGGCGGTGGCGCGGGGCGTGGCGAACGCCGCGCGGAACGGCGTGACGAACGTCGTCTGGACGACGGCCAACGGCTTCGACCGATTGAACGAGCTGGACGTCGAGGGCGCCCGCTTCGACCTCGTGGTGCTCGATCCCCCGGCGTTCGCGAAGAACCGGAAGTCGGTGCCCGGTGCCCGGCGCGGCTACAAGGAGATCAACCTTCGCGCGCTGAAGATCCTCTCGCCGGGCGGCATCCTCGTCACCTGCTCGTGCTCCTATCACCTCGATCGGGCGATGCTGCTGGAGATCGTCGCCGACGCCGCCGGCGACGTCGGCAAGACGGTGGAGCTCCTCGAGATCCGCACCCAGGCGGCCGATCATCCCATCCTCGTGAACGTCCCGGAGACCGAGTACCTGAAGTGCCTGGTGATGCGGGTGAGGTAGCCCGCCTGCTGGGTCCGCGGCCGGTTTCGACGTTGCCCGCTCGGGCGACACGCCTACGTTTGTGATCGATGAGAGCCGTTCGTCCGCGCCTCCGTCGGAGCGTCGTCCTGCTCCTCCTGGCCCTCTCCGGCGCCGTCGCGGCGAGGTGCGGCCCTCAGGGAGGGGAGGTGCGCCGCGGTCCCGGGGCCGGCTGGCAACGAGCCACCCCGCTCCCCGTCGCCCGGGTCGGCGTCGGCGTCGCCGCGCTCGATGGCCGCCTGTGGGTCGTCGGTGGGCTCACCGCCGACCGTCGGACGTCGTCCCGGGTGGACGTCTACGATCCGCGGATCGGGGAGTGGAGCCCCGGGCCGGATCTCCCCGTCCCCGTGCACCATCCGGCGGTCGTCGTCGCCGACGGGAAGATCTGGTCGATCGGCGGCCATCGCGGCGTTCCCTTCCATCCGGTCGCCTACGTCTTCGCGCTCGATCCGGCCGAGGGGCGCTGGCGGGCCGCGGAGCCGCTGCCGCGCGCCCGCGGCGCCCTGGCGGCGGCCGTGGTGGACGGCACGATCTACGCGATGGGAGGCCAGGCGGAGGACGAGACGGCGGTCGGGAATGTCGAGCGGTACGAGCCGGCCGAGGGGATCTGGGAGCCCCTCCCTCCGCTGCCCACGCCCCGCGAGCACCTCGCGGCGGTGGGCCTGAACGGCACCGTGTACGCCATCGGGGGGAGGGTCGGGAGCCTCTCGACCAACATGGCGGTGGTCGAGGCGCTGGACTCCTCGAGCCTGAAATGGCGCAGCCTGCCGCCGGTGCCGACTCCGGGCGGGGGGGCGGCGGCCGTAGCCTACGACGGCCACGTGCACGTCCTGGGCGGGGAGGGGCCGGAACGCGCCCTGGACCGCCACGAGGCGTACGATCCCCGGAGCGGCCGATGGCTGCCGCTCGCTCCGCTGCCGACCGGGCGTCACGGCCTGGGCGCGGCGGTCCTCGACGGTCGGCTCTACGCCGTCGGCGGGGGCGAGGAGCCCGGTCTGACGACCACCGGAACCCTCGAGGTGCTGGCCCGCTCCCCGGTCGAACGTCCCTGATTGACAAGGTTCGAGACCGGATCTAACCTCACGAGCATCCCATCGATCCGACGCTTCGGCGTGCTCGGCCCCTCACCGAAAGGAGATCGATCCATGCGACGGAAGGCGTCTGCCGCTCGGTTCGGGACGCTCCTGATGGCGTTCGTCCTGGTCCTCGGCTGCGGCAGGGAGGACGGTTCGGCCCCGGTCGCCGCCGGCGTCGAGACCCGAGCCGTGGCGAGGGCGCTTCCCGCCGGCGCGACGGTCGTCGTGTCCGGACACGACCTGGAGGGATTCTGGGCTCGCTTGCAGGGAACCCGTCTCTACCAGGAGCTGAAGGCGATCCAGGACGTCCAGCAGGCCATGGCCCCTCTCGGCGAGTCGCGGCGCGAGATCCAGGAGGAGATCTGCGTCCGGTTCGACGAGCGGACGCTCATATCGCTCTTCGGCGGCAAGTTCGACCTCGGGTTCTACGGACCGCTGCCCGAGGAGCGGGCCGACCTCCTGCTGGTCTCCGAGGTGGAGGACGAGAACGAGGCCCGGTCGATCGTCCAGGAATGCGAGGCTCAGCTCGTGGAGGAGAAGGGCGCCACGTTCCGCGACGAACGACTGAACGGGACCGAGGTGCGGGTGGCGACGAACCGCGAGGGCGAGGACGTCCTGTTCTACGCGCTCGGGGACGGCCGACTCAGGATCGGCACCACCCTGGAGCGGATGCGCTCCGCGCTCGCGATCGGGGAGGACGAGGCGTCCCGGTCCATGACCGGCGTCGCGGAGTACATCGGTATCCTGGAGAAGCTGTCGGACGCCTCCCTCGTCGTCTGGGTCGACCGCGAGGCCTTCCAGCAGGCCACCCGGGTGGCCGGCGCGGACACGGCGGCGGCCGGGGGCGAGAATCGGCAACGGATGGGGGCGGCCACGACCGCGCTCGAAGACTACCTCGCCAGCGCACTCGGAGTCGGGATCTATTGGGCCGAATCCGGAATCCGGAGCGACGTGTACGCTCGCTTCCCCGAAGACGGCGAACGATCCGAGCTGATCGAGATGCTGACGACCTCTCCGGGACAGATCCAGTCCATCGGCTATCAGCCGGAGGGGACGCTCCTCTACACCTCCATCGCCTCGCTCGACGCCGACGTGGTCTACGACGAGCTGTATCGGTACGCGGTCGACGCGACGCGGATCCAGATGGACGTGGCGGGGACACCCGATTCGGCCCGGGCGGACAGTATGGTCGCGGCCCAATTGCGAGAGTTCGAGAGCCAGACGGGCATCGACGTCGAGGACGACCTGGTCGCGTGGATCGGCGACGAGGCGGCGTTCTCGATCGTGGGCGTCGACAAGACGGGATTCTTCCCGGTCCCCGAGGTGGCGTTCACGATCGCCGCGACGGACCGGGGGAGGGCGCAGGCCGCGCTCGCCGAGCTCGAGGGGGCTCTGACCGAGATGGCCCGCACCCGGGCCTCGATTCCGCTGCAGTGGCAGGAGGAGACATACGAGGGGCAGACGATCCGGTACGCCCCGACCCCCATGGGAGAAGGTCTCTCCGTCGCGTATACGGTGACCGATCCGTTCGTCCTCGTGGCCTCGAGTCGCGGGCTGGTGAAGCGGATGCTGGACGGGCGGGCCGGGCGAGCCCGGGCGCTTCCATCGAACCCCGAATTCGGGGCGATGACCGAGTTCTATCCCCAGCGGGCGACCTCCATCGGCTACGTGAACCTCGAACGGATCCTGACCGAGGTCGAGGGTCTGCTCGGGACGTTCGGCCAGATGAGCGGCAACCCCGCCGCCGCCGACACCACCTCCACGGCACGGAGGGTCCTGACCGCCTTGAAGAACGCTCCTCGGATCGGCTTCTACAGCGAAGCCGACGGCGAGGGGCTCTTCACCCATCTCCTCGTGGAAGTGAGGTAGGAGGGGCAAACCGCCGGGCCGACGCCTACCGGTTCAGCTCCCGCCGCTTCCGGTTGTGCTCGGCGAAGGTCTCGGAGAAGGTGTGCGCTCCGTCCTCCCCGGTGGCGAAGAAGTAGAGGTAGGGGACCGAGTCCGGCCACAGGGTCGCCTCCATGGAGAACCGGCCGGGGCTCGCGATCGGCCCCGGCGGCAGTCCGGGATTGCGGTAGGTGTTGTAGGGGCTGTCGACCTCGAGGTCGCGGTAGAGGACCCGCGTCCGGTGGCCTCCCAGCGCGTACTGGACCGTCGGGTCCGCCTCCAGCGGCATCCCCCGCTCCAGCCGATTCCAGAAGACTCCCGCGATGACGGGTCGCTCCGCCGGCACCTTCGCTTCCTCCTCGACGATCGAGGCCAGGGTCACGATCTCGTGGACCGAGCGCCCGAGGGAGTCCGCGCGGGTCCGCCACGACGGCCCGAACACCTGCCAGAACTGGCCCACCATCAGCCGCGCCATCTCGCGCGGGCCGGTGGAGGGGTCGACCCGGTACGTCTCGGGGTAGAGGTACCCCTCGAGCGTCACCGCCCCCTCGACACCGAGGGAGTCGTGGAGCAGCGAATCGACCAGGAAGGGATCCGTCGCGGCGGCGACGAAGGCCGCCGAGTCGGCCCCCAGACGCCTGGCCACGGCGCTCGCCGTCTGCTCCAGCCGATAGCCCTCCGGCACGGTGACGGCGAGGAGGACCGTCTCGCCTTCCACCAGCATCTCGACGACCGTCGGGAGGGCACGGTCGCGAGGCAGCGCGTAGGTCCCGGCGTGGATTCGCCCCGCGTCGCCCCGCGCCCGGAGCCACGCCTCGAAGAGCAGCGCGCTCCGCACCACCCCCCGCTCCTCGAGCCGGCGACCGAGCTCCCGGGTGGAAACGCCGCGCTCGACCACCACCCGGACGGGCTCGGCCGCCTCCGACGGCGCCGAGGATGCCCACCACAGCCAGCCGAGGGCCACCAGGGCGAGCGCGACGAGGACGGCGAGGAGGAGTCTCACGGGGTGGGAATCTGGGTCGTGGGGCCGGGAAGGGCTAGGAACCGCCGCGGTCGACGGCGCGGCGGCGCAGCCACGATTCGAGCATCAGGACCGCCGCGAGCTGGTCGAGCCGCTCGCGCATCGTCCTGTCGGTGTGGCCGGCTTCGCGCAGCGCCCGGCGCGCTGCCTCGGTCGTCAACCGCTCGTCCCACTCCGCCACCGGGACCTCCAGCGTCGACTCCAGCTCCGCCTGGAAGGCCCGCACCTCCCGCGCCTGCGGCCCCTCTTCGCCCTCCATCGTGTACGGGATCCCGAGCACCACCCGCTCCACGCCCCGCTCGACCACGATCTCCCCGATCGCGGCGACGAGCGACCCCTTCAGCGTCTTGCGGTCGAGGGTGGGAAGCCCGGAGACGAAGTCGTAGTCGGGGTTGCTGACGGCCAGCCCCACGCGGCGCTCCCCGTAGTCGATCGCCAGGACCCGCTCGCGCCGGTAGCCGCTATCGCTCATATCGCGGGAGAAGAGAAGGGAAGGTAAGCGTTCTCGAGCGCGGCTCAGTCGCCGGACATCGAGGCGAGGAAGTGCTCGTTGTCCTCCGTCCGGGCCATCTTGTCCAGCAGGAACTCCATCGCCTCCGCCGGGTTCATGTCGCTGAGGAACTTCCGCAGCAGCCAGATCCGCTGGATCTTGTCCTCGGGGATCAGCAATTCCTCGTGGCGCGTGCCCGAGCGGTTGATGTCGATCGCCGGATAGATCCGCCGGTCGGAGAGGGAGCGGTCGAGCACGAGCTCCATGTTGCCGGTCCCCTTGAACTCCTCGAAGATCACCTCGTCCATCCGGCTCCCGGTGTCGATCAGCGCGGTGGCCACGATCGTGAGAGAGCCCCCTTCCTCGATGTTCCGCGCCGCGCCGAAGAACCGCTTCGGCTTGTGGAGCGCGTGGGCGTCCACTCCCCCGGAGAGGATCTTCCCGGAGTGGGGAACGACCACGTTCTGCGCCCGCGCCAGGCGGGTGATCGAGTCGAGCAGGATCACCACGTCGTGGCCGTGCTCGACCAGCCGCTTCGCCTTCTCGATCACCATGTCGGCCACCTGGACGTGGCGGTCGGCGGGTTCGTCGAAGGTCGAGGAGATCACCTCGCCGTCGACGTTCCGCTCCATGTCCGTGACCTCCTCGGGCCGCTCGTCGATCAGCAGCACGATGAGCTTCACCTCGGCGTGATTCTCGGTGATGGAGTTGGCGATCTTCTGGAGCAGCACGGTCTTTCCGGCCTTGGGCGGGGAGACGATGAGGCCTCGCTGGCCCTTCCCGAGCGGGCTGAAGAGGTCCATGATCCGCATCGACATGTCGCCGTCGGCGCGCTCGAGCTCGAGCCGCTCGTCGGGATAGAGCGGCCGCAGGTTGTCGAAGAGGATCTTGTGCTTCGCCTTCTCGGGATCCTCGTAGTTGACCTGCTCGACCTTGAGGAGCGCCAGGTACCGCTCGCCGTCCTTGGGGGGGCGGACCTGTCCGAGGACGGTGTCGCCGGTCTTCAGGTCGAACCGCTTGATCTGGCTCGGCGAGACGTAGATGTCGTCCGGCCCGTAGAGGTAGTTCCAGTCCGGGCTTCGCAAGAAGCCGTATCCTTCGGGGAGGATCTCGAGAACTCCCTCGCCGCGCAGGACGGTGTCGTTGTCGAGCAGGCCCTGCTCGATCTTGAAGATCAGGTCCTGCTTCCGGAGACCGGAGTAGTTCTGGATCGCCAGCTCCTCTGCCATGTCGTGGAGCTCGGGGATCGATTTCGACTTGATCTCGGCAATGTCCAAGGAAGTGGCTCCTTCCGATGGGGCGGGCTGCCGTCGCCGGTGGGTTGGCCGGTGTCGGGTTCGTTGGCGGGCCAGGTCTGTTCCTTTCCGGTGGATCAGCGGTCGTACCGGGGAGCTTACCGACGCGCCGGGCGTCGAACCGAATCGTATACGGGGAATGGGCGTGGAGATTGGCTACCGCCGGCATTGTACATAAGCGGCGCCGAGGTTGTCAAGCGTCAGACGGCGTACGGCGCCGCGAGGTCCCGGGAGACCATGCTGCATGTGGAGGTGATGCCGATGCGACTGAACGCTGGAGATCGCTTTCCCATGCTACGCGGGAAGAACCTGGAGGG
>JAHWKZ010000056.1 GCA_019347645.1 Gemmatimonadota bacterium
CAGCGCCTCGCACGCCGCCGTCCTGTTCTCCAGGCCCAGACGGATCCCGAACGCCTCGAGGCGGTCGAGGGCGGCCAGGGCCGCCGCGTTGTCGATCACGACTCCTCGGTGGGCGCCTCGAGCCCGGGCATCCATCGCAGCGTCCGGCTCACCGTCCGCTTCAGGTCCGCGCGCGAGACCACCCGGTCGACGAAGCCGTGTTCGAGGAGGAACTCGGCGGTCTGGAACTCCTCGGGCAGGTCCTCACCGATCGTCTGCTTGATCACCCGCGGGCCGGCGAAGCCGATCTGGGCCTTCGGCTCGGCGTAGATCACGTCGCCGAGCATGGCGTAGGAGGCGGTCACGCCGCCCGTCGTCGGATCGGTGTCGATGGCCACGAAGGGGATCCGGGCCGAGTCCAGCGCGGCCAGCAGGGAGCTCGTCTTCGCCATCTGCATGAGCGACAGCACGCCCTCCTGCATCCGCGCCCCCCCGCTGGCGGAGACGACGACCAGGGGCGCCTCGCGCTGGAGCGCCCGCTCGATGGCCCGGGCGACCTTCTCCCCCACGACCGATCCCATCGAGCCGCCCATGAAGCCGAAGTCCATGACCGCGAAGGAGACCTCGACCCCGTCGATCGCGCCGATCCCGCACACCACCGCGTCGTTCCGGCCGGTGCGCTCGCGGTACTCCTCGATCCGGCGGGGGTACGGCTTCGAGTCGACGAAGCCGAGCGGATCCTCGCTCTCGAGGTCGGCGTCGTACTCCCGGAAGGTGCCCGAGTCCAGCAGGATCTCGAGGTAGTCCTCGGTACCGACCCGGAAGTGGTACGCGCACTTCGGGCAGATCCACTGCTTGGCCGCCAGGTCCTTCCGATATAGGATGTCTCCGCAGGAGGGGCACTTCTGCCACAGCTCGCCGGGCAGCTCCTTCTTCTCGGTGGTATCGATCTTCTTCTTTTCGCGCTTGAACCAACTCATGGGAGGGTAAGGCTACCCGGGGGCCTCCGAGGGGTCAACCGGAGGAGACGGCGGATCCCGCCACCGCGCGCGTCCAGGAAATGGAACGCGAGGGGGTGGGGGTCCCCCGCCCACGCGCGTCCAGAAAATGGAACACGAGGGGGTAGGGGTCTCCCTCCCGCGGGCGTCCACAAAATGGAACGCGAGGGGGCGGGGGTCCCCCTCTCGTGCGCGTCCAGAAAATGGAACGCGAGGGGGTGGGGGTCCCCTCCCGCTTGCGTCCAGAAAATGGAACGCGGAGCCCCCTTCCCGCGCGCGTTCAGAAAATGGAACTCAGGTCGGGGGGATGGGGCGGCCCGCTCCTTTTACGTATCGCGGACCAAACCGCGCCCCTCGTCGGCCTCCTCGAGGTCCGCCGGGTCGGCGGCCATGACGATCGCGTCCTCGCGGGGGCGGTCGTAGTAGCCGCGGCGGCGGCCGACCATCAGGAACCCGTGACGGTCGTAGAACCGCCGGGCCTCCGCGTTCGATTCCCGGACCTCGAGCCACACCCGCTCGGCCCCGCGGCGCTCCGCCTCGCGGGCGAAGGCGTACAGGAGCCGCGCGCCGATCCCCCTCCGGCGCCACGACGCCTCCACGGCGATGTTGGCCAGCTCGGCCTCGTCGGTCACCACCCACCCCAGCGCGTAGCCGAGGATCCCGTCGTCCTGGTCGACGGCCGCCAGCCCGAGACCGGCGTCCAGGTCCAGCAGCTCGTCGAAGTGGTCGCGGCGCCAGGGGTTGGGATACGCCTCGCGCTCGATCTCCCAGCAGGCGTCGAGGTCGTCGGACGCGAGCGCCCGGACGCGGACCTCCTCCGCCCTCACCTCGGCCGGCCGCCACCCGGAGGGTCGACCCCGGGCCGGGCGTAGACGAGCCGCAACCGCTCGGGGGATTCGAGCCGGTGCCGCCGCGGATCGGCACGGATCAACCGCGCCACCGCCTCGGCCACGCTCGCGGCCTCCTCGCCGCTCCGGGGCGGCCGATCCGCCCCGACGACCGGCCACGCCCCGGCCATCGCCTCGACCGCCTCGGGCGGGACGTCGACGGGCCCCTCGACCAGCCGCCACCCGCCCTCGGTCCGCTCGTACTTCGCGGCGTAGCGCCGGCCGCGCCGGGCGTCGAGGCTCGCGCAAACGGCCAGGTCGCCCGGACCGGCGAACGCCTCAGCCACCGCCTCGAGCGTCGGGACGGCGTGGAGCGCCGCGCCGCGGGCCTCGGCCACGGCCAGCGCCATCGCCGCCCCGACCCGCAGACCCGTGAACGACCCCGGCCCCGCCGGCACGCCGACCGCCTCGAGGGACCCCCAGCCGGTCCCGGCCTCGGCCAGCAGGGCCTCGATCGCGGGCGCGGTCTCGGTGAACGAGGCGCGCCACCCGAGACGCCGGACTCGCGTCTCCCCGCCGACCGCCAGCGCCACCGCCGCGGCGTCCGTGGCCGTGTCGATGGCCAGGACCATCACCGTTCCGCCGCGGCCAGCCGGCGGCGGGCCGCCTCCCAACCCTCGCCGATCAGCCGCACCCGCAGCGTCCGCGCCCCGTCCGGCTTCGGCTCGATCACCACCTCCGCCGACGGCGGCGGCACCCACACTCGCTCCCCGAGCTTCTCCGGCCACTCCACGCACGTCACCCCGTCGCCGGACAGGATCTCGTCCAGATCGAGGGTCTCCAGCTCGGCGGGGGTGTCCAGACGGTAGAGGTCCACGTGGGTGAAGTGTCGCTCGCCGGGGTAGTGGAGGATCAGGTTGTAGGTGGGGCTCGTGATCGGTCCCGTCACCCCGCAGCCGCGGCCGACCCCCTGGGCGAACGTGGTCTTGCCGGCGCCGAGCGGGCCGGCGAGGAGCACCACCGCCCCCTCGGGAGCCGTCCGGCCGAACGCCTCGCCGATCGCCCGCGTCGCCGCGGCGTCCCGGGCCTCGACCTCCAGGGAAGCCCCGCCCGCGCGGCTCGCCGAGGCGCCTGCCGACCCCGGGCTCACTCCCCGGAAGTCGCCGCCCGCGCCTTTCGCACCGCGGGATTGGTCTCCGGGTCGTTGTACATCTTGAACTGGCGGTAGAGCCGGAAGCGCCGCTCTCCGGCGACCACCGCCTGGAGCAGCCGCTCCAGGCACTCCGCCAGGTCCTCGCGCTGCTCCTCCAGGATCGCCAGGCGCCGCCCCGACGTCTCGCGGTGCTCCGCGGAGGCCTCCTCCCGGCCGGTCTCCTCGCGCATGTGGTAGATCTTGAGCGCGAGGATCGACAGGCGATCGACGATCGCGCCCGGGGTCTCCGAGTGGAGCGGCGCGTCGGCGTCCATCCCGGCGAGCTCCTCCTCGAGGACGACCACCAGCGCCTCGTCGATCCTCTCGATGAGATCGTTCCGCTCCTGGTTCAGCTCGTCGATCCGCCGTTTCACGTCGGCGATCACCGCGTCCTCGACGTCCGGCCGCCGCGCCTCGTCCTCCTCGTGCCACAGCCGGATGTTGACCAGATGCTCGCGCCCGATCGCGGCCTGGAGGTCCAGGTGGGTCCCTCCCAGGAATCGCTTCTCGGGTCCGAGCAGGAGCTCCGCCTCCTCCGGCTCCTGATGCCACACACGGACCCCGGCGTCGTGCCAGTCGACGAGCCGGTCGACGGGCAGGATCCGGGTCGGGCCGTCGTCGGTCATCCGCTCTCCTCCCCCAGGCCGATCCGCTCCCGGAGCGTGCCCTTGCGCCGCGGCGCCCCCGGCCTCTCGCCCTTCAGCTCGAACACCTGGTCGCGGAGCATCGCGGCGGTCTGGAAGTCGAGCCGCTCGGCCGCGGCCCTCATCTCGGCCTCGATCGTCTTGATCAGCTCGTCGCGCTCGATCTCGCCGGCCACGCCGTCCAGCCGCTCGCGCACCACCCGCGCCGCCCGTTCGCTTCCGGCCCGGGAATCGGCCACCGCGGTGGCGCGCAGGATCTGCTCGTGGGTCTTGTACACGGTCGCGGGCACGATGCCGTGCCGCTCGTTGTGCGCCCGCTGGATCTCCCGCCGCCGCTCGGTCTCGTCCATCATCCGCCGCATCGAGTCGGTGACGCGGTCCGCGTAGAGGATCACCCGGCCGTTGAGGTTCCGGGCCGCTCGGCCGGCGGTCTGGATCAGCGCGGTGTCGCTCCGCAGGAACCCCTCCTTGTCGGCGTCGAGGACCGCCACGAGCGACACCTCGGGGAGGTCGAGCCCTTCGCGGAGCAGGTTGATCCCGACCAGGACGTCGAACGCGTCGGTCCGGAGACCGCGGATGATCTCGATCCGCTCGATCGAATCGATGTCCGAGTGCATGTATCGCACCCGGACCCCCATCTCGTTGAGGTAGTCCGAGAGGTCCTCCGCCATGCGCTTGGTCAGCGTGGTGACGAGCACCTTCTCGCCCCGCTCCTCGCGCTTGCGGATCTGCTCGAGCAGGTCGTCCACCTGTCCGCGGACCGGCCGGACGTCCACCTCGGGATCCAGCAGCCCCGTCGGACGGATGATCTGCTCGACGACCACTCCGCCCGACTTCTCGAGCTCGTGGTCGCTCGGCGTCGCCGACACGAAGATCACCTTGCGCATGAACTCGCGCTCGAACTCGTCGAAGCGCAACGGCCGGTTGTCGAGCGCGGACGGCAGCCGGAAGCCGTGCTCGACCAGGGTCTCCTTGCGCGACCGGTCGCCGGCGAACATCCCGCCGATCTGCGGCACCGTGACGTGCGACTCGTCGATCACCATCAGGAAGTCGTCCGGGAAGTAGTCGAGCAGGCAGGCCGGGCGCTGGCCTACGGCGCGGCCCGAGAGGTGGCGCGAGTAGTTCTCGATCCCCGCGCAGTACCCGACCTCGCGCATCATCTCCAGGTCGAACCGGGTCCGGGTCTCGAGCCGGTGCGCCTCGAGGAGCTTCTCTTCGGCGCGCAGCTCGGCCACCCGCTCCTCCATCTCGCGCTCGATCTTCTTCGCCGCGTGCTCGAGCCGCGGCCGCGTGGTGACGAAGTGCTTCGCCGGATAGATCGCCGCTCGGTCGAGGGTCTGGATCGTCTCGCCGCGCAGCGGATCGATCTTCGAGATCCGCTCCACCTCGTCGCCCCACAGCTCGATCCGGACCGCCTGCTCCTCGTACGCCGGGAACACCTCGATCACGTCGCCGCGCACCCGGAACTTGCCCGGCTCGAAGTCGTAGTCGCCCCGCGAGTACTGGATCCGCACCAGCTCCTCGAGGATCTGCTCGCGGGGCATCTCGTCGCCGCGCTCGACGACGACCATCAGCTCGCGGTACTCCCTGGGGGACCCCAGCCCGTAGATCGCCGAGACGCTGGCGACGACCACGACGTCGTCCCGTTCGATCAGCGACGAGGTCGTCCGCAGCCGCAGCCGATCGATGTCCTCGTTGATCGAGGCGTCCTTCTCGATGTAGGTGTCGGTCGCGGGTACGTACGCCTCGGGCTGATAGTAGTCGTAGTAGGAGATGAAGTACTCGACGGCGTTGTGCGGGAAGAGCTGCTTGAGCTCGCCGTAGAGCTGCGCGGCCAGGGTCTTGTTGTGGCTCATGACCAGGGTCGGCCGACCGTAGCGCTCGATCACGTGCCCGATGGTGAACGTCTTGCCCGTGCCAGTCGCCCCCAGCAGCGTCTGGAAGCGCCGTCCTTCTCCGAGCCCCTCGGTCAGCTCCTCGATCGCCCTGGGCTGATCGCCCCTGGGTGTCAGGTCGGAGACGAGCTCGAACTTCGCCACGGCTATTCGAGCTCGGTGGCCGCGGCCGACCGGCGGCCTTCCAGCGCGGCCTCGACGTCGGCGCCGTTCTCCTCGTACCAGGCCACGAACCGCCGCAGCCCCTCGTCGATCGACGTGGTGGGGGCGTAGCCGAGGAGCCGTCCGGCGCGCTCCACGTCGGCCCAGGTGCGGCGGACGTCGCCCGGCGGGACCGGGTGGTGGACGATCCTCGGCGCCTTCCCGGTCGTCTCCACCAGCCGGTCGACCAGCTCGGAGAGGCGGACCGGAGAGTGGTTGCCCAGGTTCACGATCTCGAACTCGAGCTCTCCCACCCGCTCGACCGCCGCCACGATCCCGGCCACGATGTCGTCGACGTAGGTGAAATCCCGCTCCATCGAGCCGTCGCCGAAGACCGGGATCTCGCGCCCCTGGTAGAGCAGCCGGGTGAACTTGTGGATCGCCATCTCGGGTCGCTGGCGTGGACCGTAGACGGTGAACAGCCGCAGACAGAGGGTGCGGATCCCGTACAGCGCCGCGTGGACGTGGAGCTGCTCCTCGTTCGCCTTCTTCGTCATCGCGTAGACGGACACCGGCCGGTCGACGTTGTCGTCCTCGTGGAAGGGGACCTTCTCGTTGTTCCCGTAGACCGAGGACGACGAGGCGAAGACGAGCCGGTCGGTGCCGGATTCCCGCATCGCCTCGAGCAGGTGCGCGGTGCCCACCAAGTTCGCCTCGATGTATCCGACCGGGTCGGCCAGGGAGGGCCGCACGCCCGCCTTCGCCGCCACGTGGGCCACCACGTCGAAGGGCCCGTCGGCGAAGGGGGCCTCGACGGCGGCCCGGTCGCGCAGGTCCCCCTCCACGAACCGGAACCGCACGCTGGCGCGGGCGGTCGTCAGGTTCCGCTCCTTGATGAGTCGGGGATAGAACGGATCGAAGCCGTCGAACCCGACGACGTCGTGGCCGTCAGCGAGCAACGCCTCGCTCAAGTGGGATCCGATGAATCCCGCCGCGCCGGTGACCAGGATGCGCATGAGAGAGGAAATCTAACGTCGACCCGGGAACCGGTCGAACGCGGGGAGCTCAGGCTCCGACCGGCTCCCCGACCCATCGGACGCGATCCGTCCGCCCGCGCACCGCGTTGTAGAACCGCTCGTCCCCGGTCCACATCGCGCAGTCGAACCACTCGGCGAGAGCCAGGAAATAGCAGTCGTAGACGGCGGGACGGTCCAGCCGGCGAGCCAGTTCCATGGCCCTCTCGGCCAGGCCCGTCACCTCCACCAGACCCACACCCGAATCCGACAGGACGACCGCGAGCGCCGATCTCGCCTCTTCGAGATTCACATCTCCCCGGATGACGGCTCGATAGAGCGCGTTGGCCGCCTCGGCTGCCATCAGAAACGGGGCATGAAGCGTCACATCACGGCTCCGCCAGTAGCGCATCCATTCCAGGGCCCGGTCGCTGTACGGCTCTGGCACCGCCCACATGATCGCCAGGCTCGTATCGACGACGATGACCCCCTCGCCCATCGCCGTCTCAGTGCTGCTCCCGGCTTTCGCGGACGAGCTCGGCCGCGCTGATCGAGATCATCCGATCGCCAAACACCTTCTTCCGGAACGCCCGCATCTTCTCCACCACGTCATCGGGATCCTCGTCCTCTCTCCGCGGAGCGAAGCCGATCCCATCTCCCCGGAGGCGGTCCAGGATCGCGTCCAGGCAGTATTCCGACATCGATTGTCCAGCGCCGGCCGCCGCCTGCTTCACTCGTTTCCGGATTTCGCGATCGTGGACGTAGATGTTGATCCGTACGGTCTCGTCCTTTTGGGACATAACTCCTCCTTTAGCACTATAGTGCTACAACCGGCTCGGATCGTCAATCCCTGCAGGGGACGGCAACGGACGTGCCGCTACTGGTCGAAGACTTCGACGCCCTCGGGTGGGGAGAACGTGAACAGGCGGTCGGCCAGCGGGACGTTCCGCTGGAAGGTGCGGAAGGTGTACGTGGTGACGACGCCGTCGGAGGTCGTGGTGCGGACCTGGCGGGGCAGCTTCGTGGACGCGTCCACCCAGACGTCGAGCCTGGCGAACGGTGCCCGATCGGTCTCGGGCGTCATCGCCAGGTGGTCGGCCGCCCGCCCCGCGACCGTCTCCCGGCCGGCATGGCGGGCGTCGAAGTGACGCCGGAGGTCGCGCAGGTAGGTCAGCGGGTTCTGGACCCCCGACTCCGCCGCCGGCTGGCGGATCACCTGCCCGGGCTGGCTGGACGGCAGGTAGATCCATACCCGCGATCCGTCGTTCACCACCACGTCGCCCGCCGGCTCGCTGTACGCGATCCGGAACTTGCGGGGCGCCTTGTAGAGGAGGGTCCCGCGGCCGGTCGAGGTCCGCTCGAGGATCGGGTTCTCGACCTCCTGATGGAACTCGGAGCCGAGCGACGTGAGGTCCGCCAGCGCCGCGTCGGCCGCGCGGGCGATCGCCTCGGCGTCCTGAACGGTACGGGCGTCTTCGACCGGCGAGGTCGCGGGCGTTCCCGCGGCCAGCGCGGCGAACAGGGCCAGGATGGAGGTGAGAGTGGTCATCGACCGATGAAACCCCTTGCCGCCGGCGATGTTCCGGCGGGGATCGTGTCGGGCCGGTCGAATCGTTTGGTCCGGGATTCGTCCAAGGGGGACGGTGCCGTCTCCCGCAGGGGAGGTATTCGGTCCCGCCGTTGTCAAAGACGGAAGACCCCAGAACGACTCCTGTTGGGCCGGCGATCACCCTACCCTATCCAGAGTAGAGGTTAGCCGGCCCATCGACACAATGAGCATGGCAGATCTACCCGGAAGCCTTACCTCTCCGACCACTTCCGACTAAAATGCCGACCTCATCACCTGATAACGGGGACGCGGTAAGGATTCTTGTCCTGCCAGCGAGGAGCTCGCGGCTATCCCCCCACCACTCGCCCCGGCTCGGGCTCCAGGGAATGGGTCCCGAAGTATTCGCGGCGCTCGACCTCGAGGATCCCGTCGATCGACTTCATGGCGCCGATCACCTTGTTGAGGTGCTCGAGGTCCTTGACCTCGACGACGAAGGTGCCCTCGATGCCGGTCTCGGTGACCGTCAGGTCGGCGCTCTTGATGTCGGTCGACGTTCGGCTCACCGCGCCGGCCACGTCGGCAAACGTCGTGCGGTCCTCGCCCAGCGTGCGCTGGCCGACGCTGCGGTCGCGCATCGACAGGCGGCGCTGACGCTCGGGCGCTTCCATGACACGCTCCAGCGCTTGGACCAGATGAGTCTGGGCGATCTCGGTCTGATCGGCGCGCGCCGCCAGCAGCCCTGCCTCGTTGACCACACCGGCCAGGTCGGCCCCGGTCATCCCCACCGCGCGTTCGGCGATGGCCTC
>JAHWKZ010000057.1 GCA_019347645.1 Gemmatimonadota bacterium
GAGCTTGTCGGCTGGCGTGACGTAGCCGATGGCACTGTGCAAGCGCTGATGATTGTAATGCGCGACGAACGAAGCGACCAGTTGCCGGGCGTCGTCGAGCGAGAGTGGCACGTGGGGCCGCAGGCAATCGCGTTTGAGCGTGCCGTGCCAACGTTCGATCTTGCCGTTCGATTGCGGATAGTAAGGACTCGTGCGGACGTGGGTCATGCCCGAGAGGCGGATGAGGTCCATGACCTAGGGCAGCACGAGGGCGCGGATCGACCGCTCCTGGCCGCCGACGACGAGCCGGACCACGTAGACGCCCGCTGGGACCGTTCGCCCGGCTTCGTCCCGGCCGTCCCAGGAGACGGCCTGCTCGCCTTCCGCCGCGCCGCCCGAGCGGAGGGTCGCCACCCGTCGGCCGGTCACGTCGTAGACCGCGAGATCGAGGCTTCGGCCGCTGGTGTCGGCGGCCTCGGGCACGTCGAACCGTATGGTCGTCGAGTCGCCGGCCCGGAACGGGTTCGGGAAGTTCTGGAGCAGCGCGAGCGCGGCCGGCGGCTCCGGCGGGGGTGGGGGCTGGGTCCCGAGGACGCGGAGGAAGTACGCCTCCCGTGCCGCATCGGCGGCCGTCTGGAGCGCCCCCAGCGACTCGCCGGCGACCAGGGCGACGGCCATCGTATCGGTCGCCCCGGCGGCGATTGTGACCGGACCGACGCCGATCACCTGCCACAGGTCCTGGGGTTGGGTCACGGAGGTCTTCGTCTGTCCGCTCGTCAGCGCGTCCCACTTCTCCGCGTCCGAGAACTCGCCCCCGAACGCAGGAGGGGCCTCGGCCGGCGCCAGCGCGCCGGGGCCGATCGGGTTGCCCTTCGGGCTGGCGACGATCTCGTCGCGCTCCAGGACCCGGTAGGTGACCTGGCCCAGGGAGACGTTGTCGAGCAACACCACCCCCAGTGCCGGCTGCTCGCCACCCGTGCCGGCCACGAACCCGAGCCGGCGCTCGGGATCCCAACCGGCCGTCTCTCCGGGCCGGCCGTCGCTCGGCAGGTCCCAGTCGGCGAACAGCCCGAGCCGCAGGCCTCCGATCGAGCGCCCGCCGGAGTTGGTCACGAGGTACCGGATCAGGACGAAGGGGTCGCCGTCGAAGGCGAACGACTCCTGGACGACCTTCAGGCCCACGGGGTCGGGAGCCTTCCGGTCGTCGTAGGCCGTCGAGATTCGCTGGCCGCCCGCGGCCTCGTCGGCCGCGATCGGGAAGCCCCAGAGCGGGATCCAGTCGCTCGCCGTCTGGGTGTCCTCGCCGTAGGGGATGGCGTCGGACAGGCGATCGGCGGCCGTCCCTGCCATGAAGCCGGCGTGGAACAGCCAGTTGGGGCTCGACGGCGGGAAACGGAAGCCGTCTCCCTCGAGGAAGAAGCCCCCCTGGTGCAGGCCCGTGTAGTAGCCGAGGCTCCCGAAGTTCGTGACCGTCAATCGGGCCTGGCCGCGGTCGTGGGTGGCGAAGTCGCCGACCACCGGCTCCCCGGCGGGAAGGATCATCCGGAACGGGCCGATCGGCTCGCCCTGGATCGAGAGGTCCAGGACGATCCGGGACCCCGGCTGAACGCTCGGGTCGAGCGTGATCCCGAAGGCATCCTCCGACGCGGGTCCGAAGAACGTCCCCGTGCCGGCGACCTCCAGGGGGATCGTCGATCGGGTGACGGTGACGCCGGCGGTCGGGCTCGAGAGCCTCGCCTGGGTGACGCCGATGGCGGGGCCGTGGTTGGAGAGGAGTGGCCGCAGCGAATGCGTAGCCCCGGGGCGCAGGATCAGCGACTGCGAGAGCGCGGCGCCGCCGAGCCCGCCCGGCGCGTCGGGCAGCCGGTAGCCGACCAGCCGGGCCAGCGGAGCGCTCGGCCGCTGGACGCGGGCGAGCGCGGCGGCGGCGTCGACCAGACCGAACCCGGTCTCGTTGTCGTTCCCGCCGGGGCCGAGGTCCCGGGCCGTCTCGAGCAGGATCGTCTTCGCCGCCTCGGGCGTGATCGTCGGGTTCTTCGACCGCATGAGCGCCAGGACGCCGCCCACGAGCGGCGTGGCGAACGAGGTGCCGGTCAATCGCGCGAACTGATTGAAGCGGTTCCGGGTCAGGACGCTCTGCCCCGGGGCCACGACCTCGGGCTTGACCGCGTGCGAGCCTCCGCAGCGGGAAGGGCCGCGGCCGCTGCTGGGGACCGGGTTCCCCTGGAGATCCACGCCCCCCACGGCGAAGGCGTTGACGGGGCTGTCGGCGCGGTTGGCCGGCGAGGTGACCCCAGTCTGGCCGACGTTGCCGGCCGACCAGATCACGATGGCGCCGGCCGCTTCCAGCACGTCGATGGCGTCGTTGAAGATGGGATCGCAACGAATGCGCATCGTCTCGTCCAGGTCCTCGAGACCATACGAGTTGCTGACGACATCGGGTACGTCGCTGCGGGTGGATGGGTCCCCGTCGGGATCGGCGAGCCACTGCAGGATCCGCAGCGCGTTCGAGACGAATCCCTCGTTTCCCTCGAATACGTCGCCGGCGATCCACGTCGCGTCGAAAGCGACGCCGTAGCTCGCTTCCCCTCCGGTCATGAGCGCCATCGTCGCCGTTCCGTGGCCGAAGCCGCCGATCGAGCCGTCGTCCTCCGGGAAGACCGTGAGCGCGATCGGAGCGTACCAGGACGCGTCGCTCCCGGCGACGTGCCCGTGCCACCGGTCGCCGAAGGTCGTGTCCTCCCCGTTCACGCCGGTGTCCGTGTTCGCCACGATGGCGCCCTTCCCGGTGACCCCCTCGTCCCACACCGGGGGGATGTTGAGGAGGGCGATCTCTTCGGACGGGGCCACCGATTCCGCCGACTTCCCGGTCCCGGCCCGGTCGGTGGCGGAGGCTCCCGGCGTCAGCCGCCGGTCGGAGACGACCTCGGCGACCGCCGGGTCCGCCTCCAGCGCCGCGACGGCGGCGGGATCGAGCTCGGCGACCACCGCGTTCACGATCCACAGCCGATCGATCTCGCGCACCGCCCCGACGGAGCGGGCGTCGGCGAGGGCGTCGGCGGCGTCAGCGTAGGCGGCATCGTGGATCGATCGCAAGCCGCGGACGACCCGCTCGTGGCGCGCCTCGAGGGTGAGCGGCGGGCCGAGGACCTCGGCCAGCAGCCGGGTCCGGGCCGCGCCGTCGGTCAGCCGGACGATGTAGCGCCCGCCGACGGTGTCGGCGAGGCCCGCGGCATCCGGTCGGGTGGAGTCGCCCGGCGTGGGCGTGGCCGTCCAGCCGAGCACGGCCACCGCCAGGACCAGAAGTCGAACGAGGGGTCGGCTCACGCGGTCTCCCTTCACAGCAGCTCCAACTGGACGTCGCCGTAGCCGCCGGCGACGATCCGCCTCAGGCTCTTCAGGCCCTCCTCCACGGGCATCTCGATCACCCGCATGGCATCGGGGGCCCAGCGGAACATGTTCTCGAACACGCTCTTCCAGTCGACAGCCCCTTCACCCACCGGCAGGTGGTCGTCGGTGAACCCGTCGGTGTCGTGGAGGTGGACCTCCTCGATCGAGTCTCCGAACGAGGGCCACCACGACTCCGGCGTCACCGTCCCGTAGATATGAGCGTGGGCCACGTCCAGGGTGAAGCCCACGTGGCGCGACTCGAGCTGGCTCCGCAGGTCGAGCAGGATCTGGGGAGTGGGCTCGAACATGTTCTCGAGCAGCAACCGCATCCCGCCGTCACTCACCAGCTCCACCACCCGCTCCCACACCTCCAACGACTGCGCCAGCCAACCCGGGAAGGTCGACGGCGGCAGCAGCGGCAGATAGCCGGTGTGGAAGTTGATGTTCTTCGCCCCGAGCGCGCCGGACACGCCGATCGCCCGCTCCCAACACCGCCGGGTGTGCTTGCGGATCACCGGGTCGAGGCTGCCGGGGTTGAGGTCGAAGATGGGGGCGTGGACGGAGACGACGATGCCGCGTTCGCCGAGCTCGTCGCCGAGGCGCCGGACCGCGGTGGTGCGGTCGAGGTTGAGCAGCCATTCGGTGTCGTAGAGGGTGACCTCCAGGCCGAGGCTCTCCTCCTCGAGGCGGTCGAGGATGCCCGAGACGTCGGCGAAGGTGGTGCTGAGCGCGAACCGATGCGCCAAGTGGACGGGCTCCTGCCGGAGGCTCTCCGAGCCGGCTCGTGGGGATGGGGCGTCAGGACGGCTTCGATGACGGCCGGAATCTACGGGGCCGCTCGAAACGGCGTCAAACGGAGTCGGCTCTCCGGTCCGGAGCGCGTTCAGCCGCGATCCAGCGCGGCCCGCAGCTCGGCCAGCCAATCGGCGGCGGCCTGGGGACCTTCCTTCCCCAGCCGTTCGACCAGCGCGCTCCCGACCACGACGCCGTCGGCGATCTCCGCGGCCCGGCCGGCGGAGTCGGGGTCGGCGATGCCGAAGCCGACGACGATCGGAAGCGTCGTCGCCTCGCGCAGGGTGGCGATCCGTTCCTCGAGGCGACGGTCGGCGCCCGCGCCCGCCCCGGTCACCCCCGTCCGCGCGATCAGGTAGACGAATCCCTGCGCCCGTCGACCGAGCGCGCGGAGGCGGTCGAGCGGGGTCGTGGGAGCGGCCAGCGGGATCAGCGGGAGGTCCTCCGCGGCGAAGTCGGCCCGCAGATCCTCTCCCTCGTCGAACGGGAGGTCGGCCACCAGTGCGCCGCCGAAGCCGGCACGCGACAGGGCGCCGGCGGCGCCGGTGGGACCGAGCGAGAGGAGCGGGTTCAGGTAGGTGAACAGGACGCGGGGCGGACTCCCCTCCCGCGCCTCCCCCAGCGCGATCGCGCGCCGGACGGTCATCCCTCCCGCCAGGGCGCGCTGGCTCGCCGCCGCGATGACGGGTCCGTCCGCCAGCGGGTCGGAGAACGGGACGCCGAGCTCGATGGCGTCGGCGCCGGCTTCGCCGAAGAGGGCCATGGCGCGGGTGGTCGTGGCCGAGTCGGGATAGCCGGCGGTCAGGTACGGGACGAGGAGCTTCCGACCTTTCGACCGCGCCGCCATCAGTCGCTCGGCGAGCGCGGACGGCTTCACGAGGCCACGAAGTAGCGCCCGACGTCGACCCCGTACCGGTCGGCGTCCAGGACCTGGACGATCGTGCGGACGTACTCGCCCGAGGCCTCCCTCTCGGCCAGGTTGACCGCCGGCCCCTCGATCCGGTTTCCCTCCGGGTCGGTGACGAGGCGGATGCGGGGACGGTCGAGCAGCTGGGGATCGCTGTTGGCGGCGATCACCACCCCCAGCTCCATGGTGTCGAGGAGGACCAGCGAGCCGGCGGGATAGATCCCGAGCATGCCGATGAACGCCTTGAGCAGGATCGGGTCGTAGCGGGTCCCCTGCCAGCGTTGCAGCGCCTCCAGCATCTCCGCGGGAGTGATCGGCTCCGTCTTGTAGATTCGGGGCGTGGTGCCGGCGTCGAACGAGTCGCAGATGGAGACGATCTTGCTGTAGAACGACAGCCGCCGCGGAGCGAACAGTTCGGGGTAACCGGAAAGGTCGACGTTCAGGTGGTGCTCGAACGCCACCAGCATCTCTCGAATCGGCAGGTCGTCCCGGCCCCGCTCCTCCAGGATCCGGAGCGCCCCGAACCGGACGTGGTTCCGCATCTGCCGCCATTCCTCGTCGTCGAGGGCGTCGGGCTTGAGCAGGATCTCTTTCGGGACGTCGGCCTTTCCGATGTCGTGCAGCAGAGCCGCCATGCCGAGGTCGTACAGCTCGAATCGGGAGAGGCCGATCCGCTGGCCCAGCGAGACGGAGAAGACGCACACGTTCACGGAGTGGGTGAAGGTCGGCTCGTCGTAGTCGCGCAGGTTGGTGAGCCCCACGAGCAGGGTCTCGTCGTCCAGCACCTGATCGACGATCGTCTGGACGGCGCGCCTGATCTTGCCGGTCCGGAGAACGCCTCGAGTCCGGACGCTCTCCATGACCTCCCGGGTGACCGCGACGCTGTGCCGATAGGTGCGCTCCGCCCGGAGCCGCTTGTCGGGATCCTCGGTCAGTTCCTCCAGGACCTCCTGCCGTGGCGCCAGCGGGACCACGGACCGGACGTCGATCCGATCCAGGCCGTCGGAGATTTCGTCGACGCCGCTCACCTCTCCCTCGACTCGGCCCACGTAGTGGGCGAAGCGGGCGGCCTCGGCCAGATCCGGAACGCCCGTCCACTCGAAGCCACCGATCTCCATCGACTCGAGGAAGCGCACCAGGTTCCGCTGCACCGTGTAGAGCCGCAGTTCGGTGCGGATACGCGTATCGTTCACCAGCACGGTGTCCTCCGCCACCTCGAGACGGACCCGGCCCTCCACCTGCCACAGAACCGATACCGTCTGCGCGAGCCGGTGGCCGGCGGCCCGCAGGGTCTCGTTGCCGGGTTCGTAGAGCTGGCCCGAGCGGAGCGACACCAGGAGGTTCTGGACGAGCTCGCGTCCGAGCGCGACGATGGGGCTGGATACGCCGAACGTCACGACGGCTCCGGCGCGCCTGCGCTCCACCGGTCCAGAACCTGCCGCGCGGTCTGCGCGATGAGCGAGTTCTTGCTCCCCAGGGCCGCCTCGACGACCGCCCGGGCCCCTCCGCTCCCGATCGCCCCGAGCCCGACCAGGGCGCACGCCGCCTCCTCGGGGTCGGGTTTGCGGAACAGCCCGCCGCCCTTCACCCTGCCGCTCAGATCCTCCAGTGCCCGCTGTCCGCCGAGCGCGCCGTAGGCTTCGAACAGCAGCCGCTGCTCGGTGGGTGACCGCTCGCGCCACGCCTCCCCCTGGACGGCCTCGGCCACGAACGGGAAGCCGGGCTCGTATCGATGGGCCACCAGGTGGCGCAGGGCGTAGAGCCGGACCGCGGGATCGGGGTCGTCGACGGCACGGGCCACCGCGTCCAGTGCGCGTCCACCCCCGAGCTGTTTCAACGCCAGGACGACCTCCCGGCGGATGGCGGGATCGTCGGACTCGAGGGCGTGAGCGAGGGCGTCGACCAGCCGCGGATCGCCGAGGTGACCAGCGAGGAAGGCCGCCGCGCCCGCCGCCCGGAGGTCGTCGCTGGTCAGCGCGCGTCGGAGCGCCTCGAGGCGCTCACTCGCGATCTCCGCGAGCGCCTCGGAGATCGCCGGCCGCTGGCAGAGCCGCTTCAGGTCTCCGATCCGCGACAGCAGCGCGACCGGGTCCTCCTGGGCGAAGGTGCGGTAGTAGGAGGCGGCGACCCGGTCTTCGAGGTTCCCGGCCTCGACCCGGGCGGCCAGGGTGCCGAGGGTTCGCTCCGAGAGCGCTCGGGACCGCAGCTCCGCGAACGCGCGAAGCGCCCGCTCGTCTGGCCGATCGCTCTCGAGAAACGGGACGAAGAGCTGGTGCAGCTTCGCGACGTGCGCGTACTGGCCGTCCTCGAGGAGCCGCGACTGGACGTCGTCCAGCGCCTGGAGGATCGGCTCCACCCGGTCCGCGACGGGATTCACGAGCAGTTCCCGGAGACAGGTCAGGAAGTCGTCGACGAGAACTCGCTTGTTCTCGGCCTCGATCTCGGCCTGCAGCGTGGCGACGTCCTCCTCGTCCAGGAAGTACAGCGCTCCCTCGTCCTCGCGGATCCGGCGGATCGTCTCCGGTCCCGCGGCGACCTCTTCGGGATCGACGTGGATCGGGGGCCCGGCCGCCAGGGACTCCTCCTCCTCCGCGAAGGCCGGCGCCCACTCCTCCTCCTGCACCCGCTCCACGAAGGTGTACCTCAGGTGGTAGAAGTTCTGCTCCCATAGCCGGGTCACCAGCATGTCGTCCGCTTCGTCCTCTCCGCCCTCGGCGACCCGGGCGACGTCTTCGACGAACCCGAGCAGCTCCTGAAGGGTGAGACCCTGATAGAAGGCCACGAGGCGGATCCCCTCCCGGTGCAGGATCCAGGGCAGGGACTCGCGCTTCGCCTCGGTGGCGTAGACCGGCCGGTCGTCGGCCAGGAAGCGGCTCTCCTCGACCTTCAGCTCGATCGTGCCGTGCGCGTCGAGGAGGGCTCCGATCCGCTCGATCGCCGCCTCCTCGATGCCGGCCCGCTGCGGGTGGTCGGGGCCGTAGAGTCGGCGCACCTTGACGACACGCACGAGCTCCTGCACGAGCTCCTCGGCCGCGTCGGTATAGTCCGCGGCGTAGGTGGTCATTCGGGCTCCTCGAGCCGTGCGACCGCCTCGACGTCCTTGTCCCCGCGCCCGGAGAGACACACGACCACCCGCTCGGCCGCGGGAACGGGACACTCGTCGCGCAGCAGGAAGGCCACCGCGTGCGCGCTCTCCAGCGCCGGGATGATCCCCTCCAGCTCGGAGAGGCGATGGAAGGCGGCGAGGGCCTCGGCGTCGGTCACCGACTCGTAGGTGACCCGGCCACTGTCCTTCAGGGCGGAGTGTTCGGGACCCACACCCGGGTAGTCGAGGCCGGCGGAGATCGAGTGGGCCCCGAGGATCTGGCCGGCGTCGTCCTGCAGGAGATAGCTCCTCGCCCCGTGCAGGACGCCGGGACGGCCTCTGGAGAGGGTCGCCGCGTGCCGCGCGTCCAGGCCCTCCCCGGCGGCCTCCACCCCCCACAGGGCGACGGGATCCCGCAGGAAGGCGTGGAAGGCGCCGATCGCGTTGGATCCTCCGCCGACGCAGGCCACCACGTGATCCGGAAGCGAACCCCACCCCTCCATCGCCTGCTCCCGCGCCTCCCGGCCGATGACCGATTGCAGGTCGCGGACGAGCGTCGGGTAGGGGTGGGGACCGACCACCGAGCCGATCACGTAGTGGGTCGACTCGACGTTCGTAACCCAGTCGCGGATGGCGGCGTTGGTGGCATCCTTCAGCGTCCGGGTCCCGTCGTCGACGGGAACGACCTCGGCGCCGAGGAGCCGCATGCGGTAGACGTTCAGTGCCTGCCGACGCATATCCTCCCGCCCCATGTAGACCACGCAATCGAGGCCGAAGCGGGCGCAGGCGGTCGCCGTCGCCACCCCGTGCTGCCCCGCTCCGGTCTCGGCGATGATCCGGCGCTTCCCC
>JAHWKZ010000058.1 GCA_019347645.1 Gemmatimonadota bacterium
CCTCGATCCGCCGGCGATCGCCCTCCGGGGTGGGGCTCAGGAGCAACCGCTGCCCCTCGGCGAACCGTTCGAGATGGTCCGTCAGGGTGAAGACCAGCGCCTCGCCCTTCACGCCGTGCGGCTTGACGATCTTACCGACAGCGACGTAGTCGGGCGCCCCGGCCATCTCCGGCTACTTCTCCTCTTCCTCTTCTTCCTCTTCCTCCTCTTCTTCCTCTTCTTCCTCTTCCTCCTCCGGCCGGGGCGCCTCGACGGGCTCCTCTTCGGCCTCTTCCTCGATCTCGGCGACGACCTCCTCGGGAGCCTCCTCGACCTCGGGCTCCGGCGCCTCGCGCTCGGCCGGCTCGGCCGGGGTCGGCTTCGGGGCCGGGGCCTCTCCGGTCCGGAATTCCTGCCAAATGCCGGTCTTCGACAGCAGCGACCGCGCGGCGTCGGTCGGCTGAGCGCCTTCTTGGAGCCACTTCAGGGCCTTCTCGCGGTCGATCCTGATCTCCGCCGGATCGGTGCGCGGGTTGTAGGTGCCGATCGTATCGAGGAAGCGGCCGTCACGCGGGCTGCGCTGGTCCGCGATCACCATACGGAACGACGGTTGCTTCTTGGCGCCCATGCGCCGGAGACGGATTCGTACGGACATTCCTTTACCTCCCGAAGAGTGCGTTGGCCCCGAACGTGCCTCGGAGCCGCTTCATCATCTGGTTCATCTGGGCGAACTGCTTCATCAGCCGGTTGACCTCCTGGACCGTCGTCCCGCTCCCCTTCGCGATCCGCTTGCGACGGCTCCCGTTCAGGATCTTCGGGTGGCGCCGCTCCTGGGGGGTCATCGACAGGACGATCGCCTCGATCCGCTTGAGGCGGTCGGGATCGACCTCGACGTCCTGGAGCTTCTTCCCCCCCGGCAGCATCCCGAGCAGGCTCTCGAGCGGTCCCATCCGCTTGATCTGCTTCATGGCGACGAGGAAGTCGTCGAGGTCGAACCCGCCCTTCTTCCCCACCTTCTCCTCGAGCTCGGCCGCCTCTTCCTCGTCGATCGCCTCCTGAGCGCGCTCGACCAGGGACACCACGTCCCCGCGATCGAGGATCCGGTCGGCCATCCGGTCGGGATGGAAGGTTTCCAGCGCCTCGAGCCGCTCCCCGGTCCCCACGAGCTTGATCGGCAGACCGGTGACGGAGTGGATCGACAGCGCCGCCCCACCGCGGGCGTCGCCGTCCATCTTCGTCAGCACCACTCCCGTCATCGGGAGCCGCCGGTGGAACGACTCGGCGATCCGGACCGCGTCCTGGCCGGTCATCCCGTCGGCGACCAGGAGCGTCTCCACGGGGTCGACGGCTTCGACGACACGCTCGAGCTCCGCCATCATCGCCTCATCGACGTGGAGCCGACCGGCGGTGTCCACGATCACCAGGTTCCGCCGCTCCGCGCGCGCCTTCTCGATTCCCCGGCGGGCGATCTCCGCCACGTCGGTCTCGCCGCGCTCGGCGAAGACCGGGACCTCGAGCTGCTTCCCCAGGGTCTCGAGCTGGTCGATCGCCGCCGGCCGCTGCACGTCCAGCGCCGCCAGGATCGGCTTCCGCCCCTCCCGGCTCAGACGACGGGCCAGCTTCGCCGCCGTCGTCGTCTTCCCCGAGCCCTGCAGCCCCACCAGCAGGATCACCGTCGGCCCGACCGGCGCGATCTCCAGCCCCGCCCGCTCATCCCCGAGCAGTGTGACCAGCTCGTCGTGGACGATCTTGATGATCTGCTGGGCCGGGGTGATCGACCTCGCGACCTCCTCTCCCTTGGCCTTCTCCGCCACACGGGCGCAGAACTCCTTCGCCACTTTGTAATGGACGTCGGCCTCCAGCAGCGCGCGACGCACCTCGCGCATCCCCTCGTCGACCATCGTCTCGTCGAGGATGCCCCGGCTCTTGAAGCGCGCGAAGGCGCCGTCGAGCTTGGCGCTCAGATCTTCGAACATCGGTCCCTGTGGCTTTCCGTCGTGCGGATCGGCCCGCCCCGGTCCGGGGACGGCGCCCCCGCGGTCCGGGTCGCGCCCAGAGAGCGGGGGAAGCGAATAGGCCAGGGAATATAGCCGGCCGGCCCCGGTCGGGCCACGGTTCGGCATGGCTGGTGCCGGGATGACGGCGTAAGTTGGACGTCGACCCTCCGAAATCGACTCGAAGGAGGCTGGAATGAACCCGCCCGACGTGGGGACCACGGAGCGTACGTATACGATCGAGGAATACGAGCGGCTGCCCGACGAGGACGGCTACAGGACGGAGCTCGTCGAGGGGAAGCTGGTCCGTGAGCAGCTCCCCGGTCCCGAGCACGGGTGGTCCACCCTGAAGCTGGCGGCCAGAATCCTGCAGCACGTCGAGGCGAATCATCTGGGCCTGGCGCTCGCCGAGACCGGTTTCGTCCTGGCCGACGATCCGCCGACGATCCGCGGCCCGGACATCGCCTTCATCGCCCGGGAGAACCTCCCGGAGGGCGGATTACCCCGGGGTTACTGGCGAATCCCCCCCGACCTCGCCGTCGAGATCGTCTCCCCGTCGAACACGCGGGCGGAGATCCGCGAGAAGGTCCTCGAGTACCTCGCCGCGGGGGCCCGGCTCGTCTGGGTCGTCGAGCCGCGGACCCGGTCGGTTACCGTTTACCGTTCGCGAACGGACGTGCGGGTCCTGAAGGCGCCGGAGACGCTGGGCGGCGGGGACCTCCTTCCGGGCTTCGCTCTCCCGCTCGCGGAGCTCTTCGCTTCGCCCGAGTTCCCCGAGGACTGATTCGAGCGCGCCGTACGGACGCGATCACGGCGCGGCCACCACCACCATTAATGGAGGGGCGTCGCCCCCCATTCGCGGACTTCCCCTTGGCCGAGCGCGCGAGGATGTCAGGAGGCATCCGCTGATCCGACCAGGAGGCGCGTCCGGTCCGGCGCATCCCTCGCTGGAGCGTCGCGACCGGCACGACACTCATATCAGGCGGAGATCACCCCCGGCTACGACTCCTCGACCGCCTCTTCCAATCCCGCGTCAGTCGAGCGGCATCAGTCGGCGGCCGCGACCCCCGCCGCGGGCTTCACATTCTGGTTCAGGCGGAACCGGTTGTCCGGGTCGTACTTCGCCTTGATCTCCGCCAGCCGTGCGTAGTTCGCCCCGTAGGCGTCGTCCGGGACGCGCTCGGCCTCGTCTTCGGTCAGGAAGTTCACGTAGGTGCCACCGGTCGCGAAGGGCGCGGTGGCGTCGAAGAACTCGCGCGCCCAGGTAACGCACCGCTCGTCGTCGGCGGGATCTTCCCACCGGGTGTGGACGTTCATCAAGAACTCGGCGTCACGATGCGGATACGGCGTCGACTCGATGGGCCGGCGAGCCTGCTCACCGCCGAGGCGCGCCACGAAGATCTCCGAGAGCGGCGAGGGGAGCGACTCCGTGTACTTCATCATCGCGTCCAGCGCGCCGTCTTCGATCTCGGTGAAGTTGTGCGACTTCCAATAGTTGCGCGCGCCCGGCTCGAGGAGCGGGTCGAACGCGGCCTGCCAGCCCGCGTAGGGGTGCGGCCCGACCACGTCGGCGACCCGGTCGCCGAAGGCGCCGAGGGGCTGCAGCAGCCGCTCGCCTTCGTCCATGTCCCCCGCGTAGAAACAGGCCAGGATGACGATCGGCTCGCCGTGGATCTCCTCGGGAAGGAACGGGAGTGGCGGCGCCTTCCGCAGGACGAACCAGACGTTCAGCTCGTCGGGCATCTCTTCGACGAAGTCGCGATAGAAGTCGAGGACCTCCGGGGCGTCGTCGAAGCGATGGACGACCAGGCCGGAGAGCACCTCGGGGCCGACCGGATGGAGCTCGAACTCGAACGAGGTCACCACGCCGAAGTTCCCGCCGCCGCCGCGGATCGCCCAGAACAGGTCGGGGTTTTCGAACTCGCTCGCCCGGACGATCTCGCCGTCGGGGGTGACCACGTCGGCGGACAGCAGGTTGTCCACGGTCAGGCCGTGCTTCCGCGACAACCATCCGAATCCACCGCCCAGGGTGAGCCCGGCGATGCCGGTGGTGGAATTGATGCCGGTCGGCGTGGCCAGGCCGAAGAGCTGCGTCTCGCGATCCAGGTCGCCCAGGGAGTTCCCCGGCTCGACCCGGGCGCAGCGGGCGTCGGGATCGACGTGGATCCCCTTCATCGGGGAGAGGTCGATCAGCAGCCCGCCGTCGCAGACCGCTTTGCCGGCGATGTTGTGGCCCCCGCCGCGAATCGCCACGAGGAGATCGTGCTGGCGGGCGAAGCGGACGGCCTGGACGACGTCGGAGGCGCCCCGGCATCGGACGACCAGCCCGGGACGACGATCGATCATCGCGTTCCAGATCGTCCGGGCCTCCTCGTAGCCGGGGTCGCCGGGGCGGGCGATCGAGCCGCGCAGGCCGGCCGCCAGCGCCTCGACGTCGTCGTTCGCGATCTCCGTCGTGTCGCCCGCGAGGGTTTTGATCGTGGCCATTGTCCTCTCTGTCTCCTTCTCGGTGATGCCGCTCCGGTCCCTGGGTGGGGCCCCGCATCGGCGATTTTGATATGAGATCCCGGTCTCGTCCGGGAAAGTCGAACTCCCTCCGTACTGTGTATACCACGTGGCGGAAAGGCGATCAACCCGAGTCGATTCAGGAGGCGATGATCCGCGTCGCCGCCGAGCGCAGGGCGCGGACGCCGTCGGCGGGATCGTCGTACCGGTAGACCCCGGAGCCGGAGACCAGGACATCGGCCCCGGCCGCCACCACGTCGGCGGCATTTTCGGCGGTGATCCCGCCGTCGACCTGGAGGAGCGGCCGACGCTCGGCGGGGATCGCGTCCATCCGGTCGCGGCACTCGGCGAGCCGGTCGAGCGTGGCCGGGATGAACGCCTGTCCGGCCCAGCCGGGGTTCACGCTCATGATCAGGACGAGGTCGACGTCCTCCCAGACGGCGTCGAGCGCGTCGAGCGAGGTGCCGGGGTTGATGGCCACGCCGGCCGCGGCGCCGAGCTCGCGGATCGCCTGGAGCTGGCGGTGGAGGTGGGGCGCGGCCTCGAGGTGGAGGGTCAGGCCGTCGGCGCCCGCGTCGACGTACTCGTCGAAGTACTTCTCCGGGGCTTCCACCATGAGATGGACGTCGATGAAGAGATCGGTGGCCGCCTCGACCACCCGGATCACGTCGGCTCCGAACGTCAGGTTGGGGACGAAGTGGCCGTCCATCACGTCGACGTGGATCCACTCGGCGCCGCCGGCCTCGACTGCCACGACCTCTTCGGCCAGTCGCCCCAGGTCGGCGGCCAGGATCGACGGCGAGATCAGGACGCGCCCCGGGCTCACGGGGTGGTATCCCTCGGCGCCCGGTCGGACGGCTCCGGGACCGGTAACGGCTCGACCTCGCGCTCGACCGGGCCGCCCTCCTCCTCCTCGGCCTCGTCCCGGCCTCGCTCCTCCTCGATCCGCCGGCGCTCGGCCGCGCTCGGCTGCTCGACGACCGCGTCCTCGCCGGCGCGCTCCCGATCTCCGGCGGCCTCGGGGGACTCCACGACCTCGGCTCGAGGCCGCGGCTTCTCGCCGAGCGTCAGCCGGATGGCCGATCCCGCGCGGACGCGCCGGAACGGCCCCGGTTCCTGGGAAACCACGACCACGCTGGCCTCCCCGCTCGCCTGCTCTCCTTCCACGCCCGCCACCTCGCCGACGGTCAGACCGAACGATTCGAGGCTGTCCCGGGCCCCGGCCAGCGGAAGGCCGGTGACATCCGGCATCAAGAGGAAGGATCCGCCGCGGCTGATCACGAGCGTCACCCGTGTGTCCTGGGCGATCGGCGTGCCCGCGGGAGGAACCGTCTCGGCGACCGTCCCTTGCGGATGGAGGTCGCTCGGGGCGCGTCGGGACGAGGTCGTCTCCAGGCCCAGCCGGGCGAGGACACCGCGGGCGATCTCCGGATCCACCCCGGCCAGGTCGGGGATCACGGGCCGGGTCTCACCGAGGCTGGTCAGGATCCAGAGGGTGTCCCCGCGCTGGAGGTACGACCTCGGCGGCGGGATCTGGTAGAGCACGTCCCCGGCGTCCACGTCCTCCGAGAACTGTCGCCCGCTCTCGACGACCACGTAGCCGGAGGCCTCGCCCGCCTTCATGGCGTCCTCGACGTCCAGCCCGGTCAGGTCGGGCACGCGGTTCAGCCGCGCCTGGGCGACGGTCTCCGGCAGGAAGAAGAGCTGGATCGAGAGGTAGCCGAGCGCTGCCGCGCCGAGCGTGGCGCAGATCAGCGCGATCGCGACCTGCCACGTGGCGCTGCGGCGTCGCTCCACGACCCCCCGGCGCTCCCGGAACTTCCGGCGGCGCCTGCCCGCCCAGGTCTGGAGCTCAGCGCGGGCTCGCACGAGCATCCGCTTCAGTTTCCCCTGGGCGCTCATTCCTCCCTCCGGAGGCGGACGGCGAACATGCCGTCGAGGTCGTGCTCCCACGGCCGGGTCGCCAGGAACGCTCCCTGCCGGACCGCGTCCGGGATCCGGTCCCCGACCGGATCGAGGCGGAAGCCCTCGTGTTCGTCGAGAAAAGCGCCAACCACGTCCTGGTTCTCCTCCGGCTCGAGCGTGCAGGTGGCGTAGACGAGCGTGCCGCCGGGCTCCACCCGGTCGGCCAGCCGGTCGAGGATCTCGCGCTGGTATCGAGCGAATCTATCCGGATCCCCCGGCCGTCGCCGCCACCGCGCGTCCGGGCGCCGGGCCAGCACGCCGGTCCCCGAACAGGGCGCGTCGACGAGGATCAGGGCGAAAACGGCGCCGGTGGGAACGGCGCGGGCGTCGCCGGCGACGAGCCGGACCCCGGCGAGCCCCAGACGGTCGACGTTCTCGGCGACCCGACGGAGGCGCCGGTGGTCGACGTCGAGCGCCAGCACCCCCGACGCGCCCCGCGTGGCGAGCCCGGCGAGCTTGGCGCCGGGGGCCGAGCAGGCGTCCAGGACGAGCCCCTCGTGCGGGACGTCCGCGACGTCGACGACCAGCTGGGCGCCGGCGTCCTGGACCCAGAACCAGCCTTCCTCCCATCCGGGCAGCCGCTCGGGCGAGATGCCGCCCTCGAGGATGATCGCGCCGGGCGCGAGCGGGTGGGGACGCGCCTCGATCCCTTCGGCCACCAGCCGATCGAGCGCCGTCTCCCGGTCGATACGTCCCGGTTGGACCGCCAGGTGGACGGACGGCGGCGCGTTGTCGCGCGCGAGCAGCCGCTCCGTCGGCTCCCGCCCCCACCGCTCGAGCCACCGCTCCACCAGCCAGCGGGGATGGGACCAGCGGATAGCGAGATGAGCGGCGAGATCGCTCTCCGGATCCGGCAGTCCGGGCCGGTCCCGAGTCCGCTCGAGGTTCCGCAGCACCCCGTTGACCAGCCCGGGCGCCCAACCGCGATGCCGCGCCGGAAGAGCTTCGCGCGCCAGCGCGACGCTCTCGTCCACGGCGGCGAACGCGGGCACGGAGTCCATGAACAGGAGCTGATAGGCGCCGGTCTCGAGGACGGAGACGACCGGACCGGGAAGCGAACCGATGCCCTTCTCGAGCAGGCCGTCGAGCCGATGGTCGAGGAGGCCCTTCCAGCGGATCGTCCCGTACCCGAGCTCGGTCAGGAAGGCCCGACCGCGGGCGTCGAGGCCGCCGCCCACGCGCTCGATCGCCTCGTCCGCCCGCGATCCCCGTCGCACCGCCTCGAGCAGCTCGTACGCCCTGCGGCGCTCCGGACTGGGAGCCGCGCTCACCGGCGGCGGCTAGTCCTGAACCACTACGCGCCGACCCTTCCGTCGAGGGGGCTCGAAGGGGTGGCGTAGCTCTTCCGCTCCATGCGTCCGGCCTCGAACGCGGCCCGTCCCGCCTCCACGGCGAGGCGCATCGCGCGCGCCATCTTCACCGGGTCCTTCGCCTTCGCGATAGCCGTGTTCATCAGGATACCGTCGACGCCGAGCTCCATCGTGATCGCCGCGTCGGAGGCCGTCCCCACGCCGGCGTCGACGATGACGGGGACGTCGACCGCATCCATCACGAACCTCACGCCCAGCGGATCCACGACCCCCAGCCCCGAGCCGATCGGCGAAGCCAGCGGCATGATCGCCGCGGCGCCGGCGTCCACCAGGCGCCGGGCCACCACCGGGTCGTCGCTGGTGTAGGGCAGGACGGTGAACCCCTCCTCGGCCAGCGTCTCGGTCGCCTCGAGGAGCTCGAGGACGTCCGGGTAGAGCGTCGTCTCGTCGCCGATCACCTCGAGCTTGACGAAGTCGGATAGCCCCGCCGCGCGCCCGAGCCGGGCGACCCGCACGGCTTCCTCGGCGGTGTAGCAACCGGCGGTGTTCGGCAGGATCAGGACCTTCTCCGGGTCCAGGTGGCGCAGCAGGCTCTCCTCGTCCTTCGCGTCGAGGTTCACCCGCCGCACCGCTACGGTGATGATCTCGGCGCCCGAAGCCTCCAGGCACCGGACCATGGTCTCGGGCGAGTCGTGCTTGCCGGTGCCCACGATCAGCCGCGAGCGGAAGGTCCTCTCGCCGAGGGTCAACCCCTCCGTCGTCGGCGCGGCAGCGGGTGCCCCGGTCTCGATCGTGTCTCGGAGTTCCATCATATAGGATCTCTCCCGTCGGTCGCTGGGGTCCGAATCATCCGCCTCCCACGAAATGCACGATCTCGAGTCGGTCGCCGCGAGCGGCCGAAGCCACCGGAGGCCTCACGTGAGCGACCGCTATCGAAACTACATCGCCGGAGAATGGGTCGACGCCCGGGGCGGCGGGACCTTCGAGAACGTCAACCCCGCCGACACGGACGACGTCGTAGGCACCTTCGCCGCCAGCGGGCCGGCCGACGTCGACCGGGCGGTGGCGGCCGCGTGGGAGGGGTTCCG
>JAHWKZ010000059.1 GCA_019347645.1 Gemmatimonadota bacterium
CGCCCCCGAGCCGCCGGCGTCGGTCGACGCACCGGCTCGCCCGACGCCGCCCCAGACCGCCCAAGCCTCGCCAACGCCGCGCGAGTTGCTGCCGCGGGTCGAGGTTCGGTCGGCTGCGGCAACGGTCCCGGAGCCGAGCGCGTCGGCGCGCTACGCGCCCACCTGGGGCAGGTCGTCCGAGCCGCCTGCGCGGGCGGCGCTGGCGGCGCCCCCCGCGCCCTCCCTGCGAGCTGCTGCCACAGCCGTTCCGGCCATCGCACAGCCGCCCGTGGTTCTTCCTCCGAAACGCCAGGCCTCGCCCGCGACGCTGCTGGCCGCCCACCGCCTCAAGGCCGTGCGATCGGTGGCGGTCATCGGAGCCCCGGCCTCACCCGATCACGTCCGGCACGTGCTGACCGACCACGAGGAGGCGATCCGCCGCGAGGTCGACCGCGGCGGGCAGGTCTTCTTCGTCCACAACCGGGTCCAGTCGATCGACCCGGTGCGGCGCACGGTCGAGCGGCTGGTGCCCGACCTGACCGTCGCCGTCGCGCACGGCCAGATGCCCGAGCGTCGGCTCGAGGAGGTGATGTTCCGCTTCTTCCACGGCGAGATCGACGTGCTGGTGTGCACCTCCATCATCGAGAGCGGGCTCGACGTCCCCACCGCCAACACCATCCTGATCCACCGCGCCGACCGCTTCGGGCTCGCCGACCTCTACCAGCTCCGCGGCCGCGTGGGCCGCTCCCACCACCGCGCCTACTGTTACCTGCTCGTCCCGCCTCGCGGGCGGCTCACCGCGGAGGCCGAGAAACGGCTGCGCACGATCGAGGAGCACACCGACCTCGGGGCCGGCTACCGGATCGCCCTGCGCGACCTCGAGATGCGCGGGGCCGGGAACCTGCTGGGGGCCGACCAGTCCGGGTTCATCGCCGCCGTCGGTTTCGAGACCTACCTGCGGCTGCTCGAGGAGACGATCGCGGAGATGCGGGGCGCGGAGGAGGCCCGGCCCGAGCCTCCCGAGACGGCGTACGAGGCCGACGCCTATCTCCCCGACGCCTACGTCCCCGACGGGCAGCAGAAACTGGCCCTCTACCGCCGCCTGGCGCGGCTCGAGACCCCTGATCAGATCGCCGACTTCGCCCGCGAGCTCGAGGACCGCTACGGCCCCCTGCCGGAGCCGGCCGCGCATCTGCTCGAGGCGGCGCGGCTCAAGGCGCTCGGGACGCGTGCCCGGCTGTCGCGGCTCCGGGTCGATCCGCGGTCCGGGACCGCGGAACTGAGCTGGTCCCGGGGTGTAGAGCCGAAGTTGAAGGCGATCCAGGATGCGGCCGGCGAGCGCCGCGTGGACATCCAGGTGAAGCGGGTCGATCCGCTGCGGCTTGCGCTGGTCGCGCGGGGGTGGCCCGACCTGCGGGACGCGCTCGTCGAAGGGTTGCAGGCGTGGGCGCCGGATCCTATCGTCCCATGATCCACAAGCCCCCGTCCCGATCGTGCCGTTCGATACCTATAACGAAGGAGATATCGTGGCCCCAAGGCCCAGGATCTCGTCCGCTCGGTGGGCGCTGTCCTCCGCGCGGCGGCTGATGTCCGCCGCGCGACCCGTCCTCGTCGCCGGAGCGCTCCTCGCGCTCGCGTGCGGGAGAGGAGGCGAGCCCGGCGAGGAGCCGGTCGCCGAGGTCGGCGACGAGACGATCACCGTCGAGGAACTCGCCGAATACATGAAGCGAACCGGTCGCGGGGCCAACCGCGAGGCGGTGAGGACGGCGGTCGACAACCTGGTCGACCTGCATCTCGTCGAGATGCGCGCCCGCGCCCGCCACCGTCCCACGCCGTCGGAGAGCCTCCAGATGCGGGAGTGGCAGGAGATCCTCCTGATCAACCAGTTCCGCGAGGACGTCGTGTGGGAGGACGTCCAAGTGGACGAGGCGAAGCTCCGCGCGTGGTACGAGGAGAACGTCGGCGAGGAGCGGAAGGTCCGTCACATCCTGCTGCGGATCCCCCCCACCGCGCCGGAGGAGGAGAAGGCGCGGGCGCGGGCGCTCGCCGATTCCCTCCATCGGGCGATCGAGGACGGCGCCGACATGGCCGAGCTGGCCCGGCAGCACTCGGAGGACCCGGGCAGCGCGCAGCAGGGCGGCCTTCTGGGCTGGGCCGGCCGTGGGAGCTGGGTGGAGCCGTTCGAGGAGGCCGCGTACGCCACCCCGGCGGGCGAGCTGGCCCCGGTGGTGGAGAGCCAGTTCGGCTACCACGTCCTGAGGGTCGAGGACACGCGCCGGCGCTCCTTCGAGGATCTGCGCGACGAAATCGAGCAGCAGGTCATGATGCCCGAGCGCGGCGAGGCGGAGCAGGCGTACGTCACGACCCTCATGGAGAACAGCGGGGTCGAGTTCTTCGAGGAGAACGTGGACCGCTTCATCGCGCTCGTGCGGGCCGATCCCCAGGAGGAGCCGACCGGGGAGCAGCGCGAGCTGCCGCTGGCGACCTACCGGGGCGGCGAGATCACCCTCGGGGAGCTGTGGACGGTGTACCGTTCGCTCCCCGAGGCGAACAAGCGGGCGATCGCCCGGCTCGACCAGGCGGGCATGATCCAGGCCCTGTCGACGCTCGTCCAGCAGCGGCTCCTGCTCGACCGGGCGAAGGAGGCCGACGTGGCGCTCGACTCCACCCGACAGTCTCAGCTCGAGGAGCGGATCGACCAGCTCTACGTGGAGGCGTACCTGCGGGAGGCGGCCCGGGCCCAGCTCGACGTGCCCGACTCGCTGGTCCGCAGCTACTACGACGAGCACGCCGAGTTCTATCGGGGTCAGCCGTTCGATGAGGTGCGGGAGCAGATCCGCACCGTCCTCCAGACCCAGCGGATGCAATCGATGCAGGACCCCGATGCCCAGATGAAGCTCGTGGAGGCGGTCGCCGACTCCCAGGCCGGCGAGGTGGAGGTGACGATCCACGAGGACGCCTTCGACGACGTGCTGGAGGTCCTGGCCGGGAAGTACGCCGAGGAGGGGACCGAGCCGCCGACGGAGCGACCGCAGGCTCCGGCCGCCGCCGCGCCCCCGGCCGCCGCCGCGCCCGGGACGTCCACGCCGCCGCCAGCGGGCGCGGGTGGGGAGACCGATGCGACGAACCCGTAGCCTCCTCGCTTCGCTCGCGCTGACGGTCGCCGTCGCGGCGCCCGCCGTCGCTCAGCAGCCGGTCGGTTCGCAGGTGCCGCTCCGCGACCGGATCATGGCCGTGGTCGGCGAGGATCTGCTGCTCGAGACGGAGTGGCGCGAGCAGACGGGCCTGCTGGCCGGGCAGCTGGGCGTGGAGCCCGGGACGCCCGACTACCGGTCGCTGGCCCGCGAGACGTTCGACCAGATGGTGAGCGAGATGGTGATCGTGGCCGCCGCCCGGCGCGACACCGCGATCCAGATCTCCGAGGAGCGGGTGGCCGAGGAGGTCGACGCGGAGATCCGGGAGATCCGGGCGCGCTTCCCCTCCGAGCAGGCGTTCCTCGAGCAGCTGACCCAGAGTCAGTGGGGGAGCCTCGCCGCGTATCGGGCCGACCTCCAGGAGCGCAAGCGACGCGAGCTGCTCGGGCAGGCGTTCCTGGAGCGCAACCGCGGCCAGGTCGAGCCGCCGCAGGTCACGGCGGAGGAGGTGCGCCGCTACTGGGAGGAGAACCGCGGAGCCTTCGGCGCTCGGCCCGAGACGTACCGTTTCGAGGAGATCCCGGTCCAGGTGACTCCCGACGAGGAGGACCTGGAGGAGGCCCGGGCCGAGGCCGAGCGCGTGCTCGTCGAGCTGCGCTCCGGCAAGGACTTCGCCGCCGCCGCCCGACAGTACTCCGACGACGATACCGCCGACCGCGGGGGAGATCTCGGGTGGTTCGGCCGCGGTCGCATGGTCGAGCCGTTCGAGGAGGCCGCGTTCTCGGCCCAGGTCGGGGAGCTGGTCGGTCCGGTGGAGACGCCGTTCGGCTACCATGTCCTACAGGTGGTCGACCGCCGAGCCGAGGAGGCCCGCGCCCGCCATATCCTGGTCGGGTACGAGCTCGAAGAGGAGGACGTGGCCCGGGCCCAGGCCGAGGCCGAGCGGATCCGCGGGCTGGTCTCCCGCGGAGCGGACGTCGACAGCCTCCAGGCCGCCGGAATGCACGCCGACACGGCCGCCGCCGAGCCGATCGAGCTCTCGCGGGACCAGCTGCCCGCGGAGTACGCGGAGGCGCTCGAGGGGCTGGAGTCCGGCGAGGCGGAGGTCGTCGAGCTGCGGCTCCCCGGCCGCGAGGTCCCGTCGTTCAACGTGGTCGTCTCCCGCGGCCGCAGCGGCGGGGAGCCGGTCACCTTCGAGGAGATGGAGGCCCCCATCCGCCGTCAGCTGGAGCAGCAGAAGGCGGAGAAGGCGTGGGTCGATCGGCTGGGGGAGCGGGTGTACGTGGACATACGGATCCCACCGGAAGAGGCGCTCTCTTCATGAGGGGCGCTGGAAACGGGCGATCTCGCGGCGATCCCTCGTCGAGGCTCCTGCGGCGTGGTTTTCACCACGCCTCGGAGACCCTCCTCGCGATCGCCACGATCTCACCCGTTTCGAGCGCCCCGTCGGCGGGCGGGGCTCCGGGCCGGGTGGTCGCGTGATCCGGTTCGAGCACGTCTCCAAGGAGTACTCCCGGACCGGGTTCGCGTTGAAGAACGCCTCGTTCCATCTACGGAAGGGCGAGTTCATGTTCGTCACCGGTCCCTCGGGGGCGGGCAAGACCACGCTCGTGAAGATGGTCACGATGGAGGAGAGGCCGACCTCCGGCGTGGTCCGCGTCTCCGGCTACTCTTCGGAGTCGATCAAGCGCCGCGAGATCCCGCTCCTGCGCCGCCGGCTGGGGGTGGTGTTCCAGGACTTCCGGCTGCTGAGGAACCGCACCGCGCGCGAGAACGTCGCCTTCGTCCTGGAGGTGACGGGGGCGGACACCGAGCAGATCAAGCCCCGGGTCCTCCGCACCCTGGCCGCCGTCGGCCTCTCGGACAAGGCCGACCGGCTGCCGTCCGAGCTCTCCGGCGGAGAGCAGCAGCGCGTGGCGATCGCCCGCGCCCTCGTCAACGATCCCTTCGTCCTTCTCGCCGACGAGCCGACCGGGAACCTCGACCACCGGATCGCGCTCGACGTCCTGCGGGTCTTCAAGGACATCAACCTGCGCGGGATGGCCGTGGTGTTCGTGACCCACGACCGATCGCTGCTCGAGCATCACCCGGGGGCGCGGATCATCGAGCTCGACGAGGGGCGGATCGTGGGCGACTCGGCCGCCGAGGAGGATCCCGCGGCGTGAGCGGAGCGGGAGGCCGCCGCGCATGAGCTACACCTCGCGCGAGGCGTTCTTCGCGTTCCGGAGATCTCCCCTGCTGACCGCGCTGTCGATCCTCACCATCGCCTTCGCCCTCTATACCCTCTCGGTCTTCGGCCTCGTCTGGCTGAACATCGAGCGCGTGCTGGCCGACGTGGAGGAGCGGGTCGAGGTGGTCGCCTATCTCGAGGACGGCGCGGAGCCGGGGGACACCTCCGTCCTCGTGCGCGAGGTCGCCGCCTACCCGGAGGTGGACTCCATCGCGTACGTCTCCAAGGACGCGGCCCTCGAGCGGGCCCGGACCGACCTGTCGGAGTACAGCGAGCTCTACTCGGACCTCGAGGAGAACCCGCTGCCGGCCTCGATCGAGATCGCCCTGAAGCCCGGCTACCGGCGCAGCGCGGACGTCGAGGACGTCGCCCGCCGGGTCGCCCGCTTCCCGTTCGTCGAGGAGATCAAGTACGGTGAGGAGTGGGTCGAGAAGCTGGACTTCCTCCAGAACCTGTCGCTGTTCCTGGGCGTGGTGGTGGGTGGGATCTTCGCCGGGATCGCCTTCGTATCGATCGGGGCGACCATAAACATGGTGATGATCTCTCGGTCCGAGGAGATCGAGATCATGAAGATGGTCGGCGCGGCGACCGGCTTCATCGCCCGGCCGTTCGTCATCGAGGGGTTCACCAAGGGGGTGCTCGGGGCGGTGCTCGCGCTCGCGCTCCTGACGGCGACGTTCGAGACCCTCCAGCAACGCGTGCTCACCCTCGAGTTCTACGCCCCGATCCAGCTCGTCCTCGGGGTGGTGCTCGGTGGGTGCCTGGGCGCGATCGCCTCGCTGCTCTCGCTCCGGCGGCACCTGCGATCGTGGTGACGCGGCGCGCCGTCGGCGGCCTCGCTCTCGCGGTCGCGATGCTGGTCGGGGCGGGCACCGGCCGCGCCCAGGACGCCGAATCGGAGCTCGAGAGCCAGCGCGACCGACTCGAGCAGCTCCAGGAGGAGATCAAGAGGAAGCGCGCCGAAGCCGCCCGGCTGGGGCGGCAGGAGTCGAGCGTGGTGAACGAGCTCCGGCAGGTGGAGCGCGAGCTGGAGGTCACCGAGGACCTGATCTCGACCCTCGAGGAGCAGATCGACCAGTCGTCCTTCCGGATCGAGGACGTGACCGGGGAGCTCGCTCGGGCGCAGGACGAGCTCGCGATCAAGCGCCAGGTCCTGGCCCGCCGCCTCCGTTCGATCTACAAGCTCGGCCGGTTCGGCTGGTTCGAGGTGCTGCTTCGATCCGACTCCTTCGCCGACGTGCTGGCGCGCTACAAGTACCTGAGGCTCGTGGCCGAGCAGGACCGCCGGCTGGTGGAGCGGATCGCGCGGCTGGAGGCGGAGATCCGCCGGAGCCGGACCCAGCTCGAGGTGGCGCGAAGCAGCCTCGCCGAGGCGCGCGAGGCCCGGGTGGAGCAGGCGCGGACGCTCTCGGAGAGCGAGCGCGACCGCGAGCGGATGCTCCAGCAGGTGAAAACGCGCCGGAGCGAACAGCTGACCGTGGCCCGCCGGCTCGAGGAGGAGACGAAGAAGATCCAGAGCGTGATCGCCACCCTCGAACGCCGGCGGGCCGAGCGCGAGGCGCTGGCTCGCCGCGAGGCGGAAGCCGCGGGACGCGCGGCCCCCTCTCCGAGGTCCTCCACCCTGACCGGCGACTTCGGCGCGCTCGACTGGCCCGTACAGGGCGAGATCGTCGAAACGTTCGGCCGCTCGCGGCACCCCGTGTACAACACCGAGGTCGTCAACAACGGGATCGACATCCGGGCGCCCCTGGGGACGCCGGTGCGGGCGGTGGAGAGCGGCGAGGTGGTCTACGCCGACTGGAACGGCGGGTACGGCCAGATGGTGATCGTCGATCACGAGGGGGGGGATTATTCCCTGTACGCGCACCTCGACCGGATGGACGTGGCGATCGGGCAGTCGGTCTCCAAGGGGTCGGTCATCGGGACCGTGGGCGAGACCGGGTCGCTGGTGGGCGCCAAGCTCCACTTCGAGATCCGGAAGGAGGGCCGGGCGGTGGATCCGATCGGATGGCTGCGTCGACGATGAGAGAGGGTCGCGGGAGCGAGCGGGTGGAGGTACACGGGCACGAAGGGGTCAGGGCTGCGCTGAACGCGGCTCTCGCCCGCGGCCGGCTGGGGGCGGCGCTGCTGTTCCACGGTCCGAGCGGCGTGGGGAAGCAGACGATGGCGCGGTGGCTGGCGCAGCGGCTCCTGTGCGAGGGTCCGCCGGAGCGCGAGCCGATGGGGCTGTTCGAGCCGACGGAGGCGGTCGGGGAGGCCCGGGAAGGCGCCCAGGCCGGCCCGTTCGACGAGCCCTGCGGAAGGTGCGGGCCGTGCCGGCGCGTCTTCCACGCCAACCACCCGGACGTCCACTGGTACTTTCCGCGTCCGGCCGAGTCGTACTACCGCGGCGACGCGCGCGCGGAGGACCTGGCCCGGCGCGCCGGCCGGCCGGCGGAGCCGCCACGCTACGATCACCCGGCGTCGTTTCGGATGGAGGACTTCCGCGAGATCGCGCGGGCGGCGTCCCGGCCTCCCTACGAGGCCGAAGAGCAGCTGTTCCTGCTGGGCGACGTCGATCAGCACCCGCCGGGCGACGAGCCGACGGGGATGCTGATGAAGATCCTCGAGGAAGTCCCGCCGCGGACCCGCTTCGTACTGACCGCCACCCGGCCGGACGCCCTGCCGGACACGATCCACTCCCGGGTCCAGTCGCTCGCCCTCGGCCCCGTCCCCGACCCCGACGTCCGCGCCTTCGTGGACGCGCGGCTCGACCTGGAGCCCGAAGACGCGGCCGCCCTGGTGGCGCTGGCGGGGGGGCGGCCGGGCCGGGCGCTGGCGCTCGCCGACCCCGAGATCCTGGGCCTGCGGGCCCTCGCCGCCCGACTCTTCGCGGCCGGTGCGCTGGCGGCCGAGAGCCCCTACGCGCTCCTCCTGGACGCCCGTCTCCCCCGGGTCCGGGAGTCCCACGAGCACGTCTTCGAGTTCCTGGTCGGCATGGTGGAGGACGCTCTCGCCGTGGCCCTCGAAGGCGACGCCGCGCGGCTCCACCATCCCGAGCGTCGCGACGCCTACCGTCGCGCCGCCGAGCGCCACGGACCCGACGGCCTGGCGGGAATGGCGCGCGGCGTCCTCGCCGCGAGCGGACTGGTGTGGGCCAACCTCACCCCCACGCTCCTCTACTGGGAGGCCCTCCGGGCGCTCGATCCCACCGCGCTCGCCGCACGGACCTGAGCCCTCGTTGACATCGATCCCGCCGGCGGATATCGTGGGAAAACGGGTTCGTTTCCAGCCAGCCGGGAGGATATCGACCATGCCTGGCCGTGCCGCGGGGATCGTCACGGGCTCGGTGGTGCTCGTCCTCGCCCTTTCCTCGCCCTGCGTCGGGCAGGACGCCGCCCCCTCGTTCGCCGACTCCGCCTCCGTCGTGCTTCTCGTCGGGGAGGATCTCGGCCGAGTCTACGGAC
>JAHWKZ010000005.1 GCA_019347645.1 Gemmatimonadota bacterium
TCCAGGTCTCGAGGTCGAGGCGCCTGGGAGGGCGGCTCATGCTGGCTTCCTTTCTCGAGGGGCTCGGGTCAATGTACATGGCCGGGGCGATCGCGGCGGCCTCGCGGGTGGACCCGGCCCACGTGTATCCTCCACCCGTGGCCGCGCGATCCGCCCTCGACGCTCTTCCCTCCCCACCCGGTCGACCCCTCGTCGGTCACCTGCCCGATTTCGCCCGCGACACGCTGGGGTTCGTCGAGGCCGCCGCGCGCGAGCACGGCGACATGGTGCGGTTCCGGCTCGGACGCTGGGAGGCCGTGCTGCTCAACCATCCCTATCTGGTCGAGGAGGTCCTCGTCCGGGACCCCTGGAACTGGATCAAGCACACCTTCTTCTGGCGCCACGTGGGCGCGATCTTCGGGAAAGGATTGCTGACGAACGAGGGCCAGCCGTGGCTCCACCAGCGCCGGCTCGTCCAGCCCGCCTTCCGCCACGACCGGCTCGAGGCGTACGCGGCGACGATGGTCGACTACACGCTGCGCCGAATCGAGCGGTGGGAGGACGGCGCGGAGATCGACGTTCGCGCCGAGATGACGTCGCTCACCTTCGAGATCGTCGCCAAGGTGCTCTTCGACGCCGACGTGGCCGGCGACGTCGCCGAGATCGGCGCGGCGTTCGATACCGGGATCGAGGAGATCGGGCGGCGCTTCCGCCGTCCGATCCGGATCCCCGACCGGGTCCCCACACCGGGCAATCTCCGCTACCGTCGGTCGGTGGCGCGCATGGACGCGCTGATCGAGCGGATCGTCGCCGAGCACCGCGAGGGGTGCGCCGGACCGGACGACCTCCTCTCCGACCTGATGGCCGCGCGCGACGAGGAGGGTCGTCCGATGCCGGAGGAGCAGCTCCGCGACGAGGTCATCACCCTGCTGCTGGCCGGCCACGAGACGACCGCCCTGGCGCTGACCTGGACGTGGTGGCTGCTGGCGCGCCACCCCGGGGTCGACCGCCGGTTGGCCGACGCGGTCGAGGCCGCCGTCGGGTCCGGAGCGCCCGGCGTGGCCGACGTTCCTCGGCTGGGCTACGTCGAGCACGTCGTCAAGGAGTCGATGCGGCTCCGCCCGCCCGCCTACTCGTTCGGCCGCGAGGCGGTCGAGCCGTGCGAGGTCGGCGGCCGGGAGATCCCGGCGGGCACGACGGTGTTCGTCTTCCCGTGGCTCCTCCACCGCGACGTCCGCTGGTTCGAGAAACCGCTGACGTTCGATCCGGACCGTTGGGAGGGCGAGCTCGAGGAGAGCCTCCCGCGGGCGGCGTACCTCCCCTTCGGCGCCGGCCCCCGGATCTGCGTCGGGCGCCATTTCGCCATGATCGAGGCGGTCCTGATCGTGGCCACGATCGCCGCCCGCTGGCGCATCGAGTGGGGACCGGCCGATCCCCGGCCCTTCCCGAGCATCACGCTTCGACCGACGGGCGGGCTGACGGCGCGGCTGCGCTCAAGGTGACGCCACCCGCGTGAAGGCGGACGGCCGGCGCCTCTCATCCCTCCGCGCGGCTGGCGGCGAACGCGGACACCGGGGTGCGGAAGCCCTCCAGGAGCGGAGCCCCGACGGATCTGAAGGCGACTCGACCGACCGCCGACTCCACCACGGACTCGGAGACCACGACCTGGCCGGGCCCCGCCGCGTCCACCAGTCGCGCGGCCAGATTCACCGTCCGTCCGAAGTAGTCCGCTTCCCGCTGCACGACCGGTCCCGTGGCGATCCCCGCCCGCGCCGGCGGCAGGCCGGCCTCCTCCGCTCGGGCGACGATGTCGAGGCACGCCACGACCGCCTCCTCGGGCTCGTGGAAGCGCAGCATCACGCCGTCGCCGAGAGTCTTGACCACCCGCCCATCCGTGATGGCGCAGCGGCTCAGCGCGATCTCGACCAGAAGCCCGCCATGCTCGGCGGCGCACGCGTCCCCGGCCTCCTCGGTCAGTCGCGTGTACCCGGAGAGGTCGAGGAAGGCGATCGTCCGCGCGGGCTCCTCCCGCGAGCGGGTGATGTCGTGCTCTTCCAGCGTCTCCTCGAGCCGCTCGATCAGGTTCTCGAACACGGCCTGCTCGAGGAACCTCCGGAGGAGAAGGAAGACGGTCCGGTATCCCAGACGCTGCAGCTTCAGCCGGGTCTCGGCCGACACCTCCAGCATCTCCGGATACCCCATCCCCTCTCCGAGCAGCCGCTCTTCGACGTTCCGGCGGAAGAGCTCACGCTGGACCTCCACGATCTGACGCACGCTCATGCCGAAGACCCGCATGGCGCCGAGCAAGAAGTCTTCCTCCAGCCCCGCCTCGAGAGCTCCCGCGACGATGGCGAACAGCTCGAGATCGTCCTGGCGGATCGGATCGGTGGCCGCCGTCGTCGGCAGGCCGAGGGCCAGCTGAAACCGTCGCGCGAAATCGCCGTCGAGACCCAGTTCGGAGAGGGCTCTACCATGAGTGGTCGTCGTGAGACCGACGGAGTCGGCCACGACCTCTCCGGCGAACCCCAGCGAGAGGCGTCCGTCCCGGACCTCGGCGGCCAGCGTCTCGAGGTCGATCCCCGATTCCTCGAGGGCGACGAGGAGCCGGACCCGGTTCACGTCGCCCCGCTCGAACGCGCCGTCGACGCGACGGATCAGCCCCAGTTCCTCATAGCGGCGGATCCGCGCTGGATCGGTCGAGGCCGATCGTGCGAGATCGGAATCGGAGAGCGGTCCCTCGGCGGTGTCGGCGGGCTCGACGTCCACGGGCGATCCGATCGTGAGCGGGTCCGGGGCCGGACGGGATCCCCGGGAGGACCCGCCCACGTTCCAACGGGGCGAAAGTTGGGGGGATCGGGTACGCTCCGCCACGCTCGCGGACTGAGCGAGTCCGATTCGAATCGACACGAAAAGGAGGTCCAGCGCGGTCCCACCATCGGTGACAACCGGTTCTCGAGACGCCATCTTGATGTGAAGACACGGCTTGTGCGCATCTCCGCGGGACGATCAGGTTGGGCTTTCGCCGTTCCCTGAGGACCATCCTCTTCACCGACATCGTCGGCTCCACGAAGCGCGCCTCCGAGATGGGCGACCGGTCCTGGCGGGATCTCCAGGGCCGTCATCACGGGATCGTGCGCGAGGAGCTCGCCCGGTGGGCGGGGTTCGAAGCCACCGAGACGGGCGACGGGTTCATGGCGCTTTTCGACGACCCGGCCCGGGGGATCGTCTGCGCACACGCGATTCGCGAGCGGGTGCGGGACCTGGGACTCGAGATCCGGGCCGGGCTCCATCTTGGGCAGACCGAGCAGGACCCCGACGGCTCGGTGGGCGGCATCGCCGTCCACATCGCGGCTCGAGTCGCGAACGAAGCCGGCCCCGGCGAGATCGTGGTCACCAGTGCGGTCCGGGACGCGGAGGCGGGATCGGGGTTCGAGTTCGAGGACCTGGGTTATCGGCCACTGAAGGGGGTCGTCCGGGAGTGGCGGCTCTTCCGGATCAGCGGGATACCCGAGAGCGCCGCCGACCTGGCCCCCGGACGGTGGGAGAGGATGCGGCGGCGGCTGGGGAGCCGGCGGGTGGGCGGAGTGGCCGCGATCGTGCTGGTGGCGCTGGGCATGGGCGGCTGGTACCTCCTCGCCGGCGAGAGGGCGGAGGCGACCGATCGGTCGATCGCCGTCCTACCGTTCGAGACGATCGGCGAGAGCGCCGATCCCACCTTCACCGAGGGGATCCACGGGGACGTGCTGACCCGGCTCTCCGGACTCTCCGGCCTCGACGTCATCTCCCGGACCTCGGTGATGCGCTATCGGGATCGGGAGAAGTCGCCGCCGGAGATCGCGGAGGAGCTTGGGGTGGCATGGGTCCTCCAGGGGGAAGTGCAGCAGGTCGGCGACCGGGTCCAGGTGAACGCCCGCCTGGTCGACGCCCGGGAGGACCGGCAGGTGTGGGCCGAGAACTACGGGCGGGAGCTGACGGCCGCGAATGTCTTCGAGATCCAGCGCCAGATCACCCTCCAGATCGTCGGCGCCCTGGAGACGAGGCTGACACGGGAGGAGGAGGCGGCGATCGCGTCGGAGCCGACGGGGGACCTCGAGGCCTACCGGCTCTACGTGCACGGCCGCGGCCTCCTGGATCAGCGGACCGAGGCCTCGATGCGGCTGGCGCTGGAGTATTTCCAGCGCGCGGTCGCGCGGGACTCGAGCTACGCCCTCGCCTGGGCCGGCTTCGCGGACGCCCTCGGGTTGCTGAAGAGCTACGGGCATCCCCTACCGGACGACGCCCCCGCACCCCGGCGGGCGGCCCGTCGGGCTCTGGAGCTGAACCCCGAGCTGGCGGAGGCCCACGCCTCGCTCGGGGTCATCCTCGTCGACCTCGAAAGGAACGGCCCCGCGGCGATCCGCGAGCTGATGCGGGCCGTCGAGCTCCGGCCGAGCTACGCGGACGCCCACAACTGGCTGAGCTGGGTGTACCAGCTCCTGGGTCGACCGGTGGAGGCCCTGGAGAGCGCGAGGCGGGCGGTGGAGCTGAATCCCCTGGGACCGGAGCCCCTCAGCAACCTGTCGCTGAGCTATATGGAGAACGGGGCCTGGCGGGAAGGGCTCGACGAGGCGCGACGTACCCGGGAGATTCAATCCGACTTCACGACCGGTCCCTTCTACGAGGCGTTGGCCCTATACCATATGGAACGGTTTCGAGAGGCGGAATCGGCCCTGCGTGGACTATCCGTCCCATGGGCCGGCTCGGGGACGCACGACCTGCGGACCTCGATCCAGGTGGCCTCGGGGGAGATCGCCCGGGTCCGTGAGCGGCTGGCCCGGCTGGAGGCGGAGGCGGAAAACCCGTTCTCCGCCGGGTTGGTCCACGCCGCCCTCGGGGAGGAGGACGAGGCGTTCGAGGCTTTCCTGCGTGTCGAGCGCTGGGACCATTGGCCGACGCTCGCGCTCCGCTACTTCTTCCCGGACATTCTGGACCCGCTCCGCGAGGATCCCCGCTACAATGAGCTCCTCGAGGCGTTGAACCGTGACTGGGGACTTCAACCGGACGGGAGCTTTCCCGGCGACGGCTGAACTCCGGTGGAATCGGCCGCCGAACCTCGTTAAAATGAACCGTCTCCTATGAATAATCCTCTCGTCGATCAGCTCCTTTCGGGGTCGGGCCCGATCTACATGGCACTGGCCGCCGTCGCGCTGCTCGCCCTCGTCCTGCGCAGCCTCTCCGAGGATCCGAACGTCGGGCGCCGGGCCCTCTTCGTCGTGGGGCTGATCGCGCTCTTCGCGGTGATCCAGGCGGTTCTCGCGGAGGTCCCGATGATCACGTCCGGCCTCGTCCGGACGCCGACGGGCGAGCTGGTTCCGGGTCTGGTCGAGCACCCGCTGCGGCAGTACCTCGGCGTCACGCTGCTCCTGGTCGGGCTGCTGGCGGCGCTGCTGGCGGTGACCCTCGTCTTCGTCGACTTCCTGCTGGTCGACCGGCTGGACGTCGAGATCCCCAACATCCTGCGCGACGTGACCATCGTCGTGCTGTTCTTCGCCGGCTCGCTGATCGTCCTCAACGAGCGGACGGATCTGAACACCACGAGCCTCTTCACCACCGCCGGCGTCGTCTCGATCGTCATCGGCCTCGCGCTCCAGGACACGCTGGGGAACGTGTTCAGCGGCCTGGCGTTGCAGACCGAGCGGTCGTTCAACGTCGGGGACTGGGTCCGGTTCGGAGACCGGGAGGGCGTGGTCATGGACATCTCGTGGAGGGCCACCAAACTCCGCACCCGGTCGAACGATCTGGTCATCATCCCGAACTCGGTGATCAGCAAGGACGTCCTCGTCAACTTCAGCACGCCGAGCCGGGTCCACGCCGAGATCGCCCGGGTCGGGGCCTCCTACCGGCACCCGCCGGCCGATGTCATCGCCGCCCTGGAGGAAGCGGCCGACCAGACGCCGGGCATCCTCAAGGCACCGCGCCCCGACGTGCGTACCACCGAATACGGCGACTTCGCGATCCTCTACGAGATCAAGTACTGGATCCGCGACTACGCCGAGCTCGAGGAGATCGCCGATTCCTACATGACCCGGGTGTGGTATTCGTTCGACCGCCGGGGCATCGAGATCCCGTTCCCCATCCGGAACGTGTACATGCGGGAGGTCACGCCGGAGGTCGAGCGGGCCGAGGCCGAAGCCGACGACGAGCGGATCTTCGAGCACCTCCGCCGCGCCCCGCTGTTCGACGCGCTCAGCGACGAGGAGGCGCGCGCGCTGGCCGCCCGGGTGCGGGTCGAGCGGTTCTACGAGGGGGAGACGCTGGTGCGGCAGGGCCGCCCGGGCGACTCGATGTACATCATCGACGTCGGTCGGGTGGAGGTCGTCGTCTCCTCGGACGGGCGCAGCGAGCGGATCGCCGAGCTGGGGCCGACCGGATTCATCGGCGAGATGGCGCTGATGACGGGCGCCGACCGCACCGCTACGGTCGTGGCGCTCGAGCCCGTCCACTGCTTCGTCATCGACCGCGACGCGCTCCGCGAGACGCTGGAGGCCAACCCCACCATCGCCGAGGAGATGTCGGAGACGCTGGCCGAGCGGCAGGCCGAGCTCGAGCGGACCCGCGCCGCGCTCGACGAGGCCGCGCGCGCCACCGGAGAGGACAAGCACCAGATCCTTTCGCGAATCCGGGCCTTCTTCTTCGGCGGCTCGGAATCCTCCTGAGCCCGTTGTTGGTCAACGAACGGAAAGGCCCGCCCGAATCTCCTATAGTCCTCGTGGACGAATCGACGAAGAAGACGTGACTTCGAACGAGGAGGAACCATGCCGCTCGGCCAGGCCGGAAGGAAGCTCAAGGACTCGCTGACGGGGACGATCCGCGGGACCGGCGACGTCGTGGGAACCACGATCGAGACGACCAAGGACGTCACGGTGGGCGCGCTACGAGAGGCCAGCGACGCGGTCAAGGAGGCATCGGGCCTGACCGGCGACGCGATCCTGGGAGCGGTCCAGGCCGCGAACGAGGTCGGAACCGGGGTCGGCCAGGTCGTGAAAGGGGCGGTGATCGGAGTGGTTCGCGGCGTGGGAGAGGTCACGACCGTCACCGCCGGCACGCTCTCGGACACGATCCGGGCCGCGATCAAGGGCGGATCGGAGGTCGGGGGCGACATCGGATCGGTCACCCGCAACGCGGCCGCGGGCGTGCTCACCACGACCCGGGATATCGGGCTGGGGATCCAGGACACCGCCTTCAGCGTGGCTCGCGGCGCGATCCTGGGCGCGAACGACGTCGGCCGGGACCTCGGCTCGACCGCCAAGGCGGCGATTCAGGGGACGATCCGTGGCGCCGACGAGATCGGAGAGGACACGCTGCGCACGGTCCGCAACACCGCACGCGGGCTGGTCCAGGGGACCGCCGAGGTCGGGGGTGACGTCGGCGCGGTCACCCGCGGCGCCGTCGAGGGCGCGATCGACGCGGCGGGCTCGATCGGCCTGAAAGCCGAGGACGCCGCTTCCGCGGCGGCGACCGGAGCGATGCGCGGCGCTCAGGAGGTCGGAGAATCGGCCGTCGAGGCCGTCACAGGGATCCTGGAGACGACGGTCCAGGGCGTGAAGGTCGTGGCCGAGACGCCGTTCCGGAAGGAGAAGGGCGGCGCCTAGCGGCGCTCGCCGCTCGCCCGGCGGTCCTCGGAGGCCACGACCCGGGCCTCGAGGAGGCGGTCGCCTTGCAGGAGACGGTCCAGCGTCTCCATCCCCTCGATCACCACGCCGAAGGCCGTATAGCGCCCGTCGAGGTGCGGCTGCATCGAGTGGGTCAGGAACCACTGCGACCCCTCGGTGTCCTTTCCCGCGTGGGCCATCCCGATCGTCCCGCGCTCGAAGGGGATCCGGCCGAGCTCGCTGCGGATCGAGAACCCCGGGCCGCCCCACCCGTCGCCGCGGGCCACATCGCCGCCCTGGGCCACGAAGTTCGGAACGACCCGGTGAAACGGGACACCGTCGTAGCGTTCCTCCTCCGCCAGAGCCGCCACCGTCTGCACGGTGAGCGGCGCTTCCGAGACGTCCAGCGCGATCTCGATTCGACCCTTCTCCGTCTCGAGCACGAGCCCGGGCGAGGGGCCCAGGCGACCGAGGGCGTCCCAGTCGACGGTCCGGCCAGGAAGGCTCGGGCCCTCCGGCGGCTCCACGACCTCGCCCGTCAACGCCTCGAGCGCGCCGGCGGCGACCCGTGGCAAGAGAGGGTGGGGTCCGGACAGGGCCTCTTCCAGGAGCGGCCGGGCGGTGGGATCTCCCGATTCACCGAGGGCGCGGAGGATCGCCTCCATCCCCTCCAGGTCCTCGGGCGCGGCCATCGTCCGGTAGGTGTCGATCAGCAGCCCGATCCCGCCCAGCGGTCCAAAGGCGGAGTCGGCCAGCGCCGGGGCGGCCGCGGCGACCGCGGCCACATCGCCGCCCAGCATCGCACGAACGAACGCGCCGTAGTAGCGGGGCGGCGTCGCGATGCCGGTGACCGCCTCGCCACCCCGGCGCCACCGCCGGACGAGCCCTTCCACCGCGGCGGAGGCCACCCGCGGGTCCTCCCACCCGGCCTGGTCCTCGAGAACGAGAAAGCCGCCGCGGGTGTCGCCCCACCCCAGCGCGCGAAGGGCTTTCGCGCGGGCCCACCCGTTCTCCGGGTCGTTCACGTCCAGCCACATCAGATAGAAGATCACGAACCCGTCGGCGCCGGCGCGGGCGAGGACCGGAAGGGCCTCGGCGGTGACCCGCCACTCGCGCCGCCCCGGCACGGTCCACGTCGCCACTTCGTGCACGGTCTCGTCGGGCAGCGAGTCCGCGGCGGCGAGCGCGGCCGCGGCCGCCACGACCACGTGGGGCGACGGGTCGGCAAAGGCCCGCACCAGCGCCTCGCGCGCGGCCTCCAGCTCCGTCCGCTCGCCCAGCTCCCGGGCGGCGTTCACCCGCACGCGCCAGTCGACCGCGTCCTCGAGCCAGCGGACCAGCCGGTCGGTGTCCTCCGGGTCCCCCAGCCCCCCGAGACCGCTCACGAGGTGGAGATCGGGCGCGGGGCCCGGGGGCGCGATCGTGTCCGGCCCGCCGAACTGGAAGGCGTAGGCCCGGTCCAGCGCGGTCCGGATCTCCTCCGCCGCGGCCCGGGCGGACGGGTCGCGGGTCCGTCCGAAGTAGTACGCCGCGCTCTCACGGACCCGGGGATCCTGGTGGTCGAGGAGGGTCGCCAGCCGGGCCACGGCGGCGGGGTGGTGGACGTCGCGCGTCCCGTACCGCGCGATCGCGAGCGCCAGGTCGTCGAGGAGCTGGTCGGCCAGGTCGATCGCCGCCAGCCGCGCCAGCGAGGCGTCGTCCCCGACCTCGCCGAGCGCCTCGAGGAGCCGCGCCCGCACGACCGGATCGGGCTCCCTCGCCAGCGTCTCCAGGAGGGGAGCCGAGACCGCCGGACCGGCCGATCGCCCGATCGCGAACGCCGCGTCCGATCGAACCCGGGGATCGCCGTCGTCCAGCGCCTCGAGCAGCGCCGGCACCGCCGCCGGATCCTGGACGGAGGCCAGACCGAACGCCGCTCGAGCCCGGACGACGGGATCCGGATCGTCCAGACGCGCGACGAGCGCGGCGCCGTCCCGCTCGACCTGCAGGTCGACGATCGCCTGCAGGTCCGCTCGCTCGAGGAGACCGTCGTCCGGGCGCCCAGGCTCCTGGGCGGGCAGCGGGGCAGCGAGCGCGAGCAGCGCGAAGAGGGACAGGGCTCGGCGCGTCATGGGCGCGGAAGGATACGCGAGCGCGGGGGCCTCTTCCAGCCGTCTCGCCGGCGCACCCGTGCGTCAGGCTCCTTACGTTCCCGCACCGTGCCCTCCACTACCATGCACCGGGTCCGGGTCCGCCACCCTAGCACGGAGGATGGAGATGTCGATTCGAATCGCCGGAGGCGCTCTGATCGCGGCTGCCCTGGCCCTCGGCTGCGCCGACCAGTCCGAGGAAGACCGTACGATCCCGCTGGGCGAGGCCCCGGACACCACCGGGGCGGTGGTTTACTGGCCCGAAGAGGCGGAGCTGACCGCCGAGGAAATCGAGCGCGGCCGGCTCGACATGTCATGGCGCCGGGCCGTAGCGCGAGAGGGGCCCGCCGACACTGCGCCCTCGGGTCTCCCGCTCGAACGCGGCATCACCCCGCCCGACAGCGCCGAGCTCGCCCCCCGGCCTCCGGCCGAGCGATCCGCGATGGCCGGCCCCGCCGCGCCGGTCCGGGTCCGGGCGGATACCATCGAGCTCCCCGAGACCTACCAGGACCTCGAAAGCCTCGCCGGCGCGACGGCCGACACCACGCTCCCTGCCGTCCAGCTGCCGCTCGGCGGCGACGTCCAGGGACCTTCCGTGCTGTACGTCCAGGTCCTCCTCGACCGCTCGCCGTTCTCGCCCGGCATCCTGGACGGCAAATGGGGCAAGAACACGGAGAAGGCGGTGTACTGGCTCCAGCGACGCGAGGGTATCGATCCGACCGGGACCGTCGACTCCACCACCTTCCAGCGCCTCTACGCCCTGGCCGAGCGCCCCGACCGGTACGTGCGGACGGTGACGCTCACCGAGGACGACGTGTCCGGGCCGTTCCAGGCCCTGCCGGGAGACGTCTACGCCAGAGCGAAGCTCGACTGCCTGTGCTACGAGTCCGCGCTGGAGAAGGTGGCCGAGCGCTACCACTCGGCGCCCGATCTGCTGCAGCGACTCAACCCGCGGATCGACCTCTCGGCGCTTCGCGCCGGCGACTCGCTGAAGGTTCCGAACGTGGAGAAGTCCGAGCTCTCGCACGAGAGGAGCGCGCTGGCGGCCGCGAACCGTTCCGTCGAAGGGAGTCCCGAGGCGCGGCGCCGGGGGGCTCGCGACACGATGCCCGACTCCGGACCGACCGGGAGAGCCGATCCCGCGGCGCCCGGCGAGATCGCCAGGATCGTGATCTCGGGAGAGGGGTTCTACCTCCACGCGGTGGACTCGGACGGCCGGATCGTGTACCACTTCCCCGCGACCCTGGGCGCCGAATACGCCCCGTCCCCGGCGGGAGACTTCCAGGTGTCGTCGATCGGATTCGCGCCGTGGTTCCACTACCAGCCCGACCTCCTGACCGGGGAGGACCCGTCGAAGCCGGATGCCCGGCTGCCGCCGGGACCGAACTCCCCGGTGGGCCTGGTGTGGATGCAGCTCTCCAAGCCCCATTACGGCATCCACGGGACCAGCGCGCCGGCGACGATCGGCTATGTCACCTCCCACGGCTGCGTACGGCTCACGAACTGGGACGCCGTGTTCCTCGCGAGCCGGGTCGCCCCCGGCCTGCCGGTGCAGTTCCGTGACGTGCCGGGCCGACCCGCGGAGGTGGCGCTGCGGCCGGTCTACCGATAGCGATCCAGGAATCGCATGAAGGGGTCGGGGTCGAGCGACCCGCGGTAGGCGACGTGGCCGTCGGGCCGGATCAGATACACGGCGGCCCCGCGGACCCCGTAGCGTCGAAGCGCCTCCCCGGTGGGATCCAGCAGCGGCGCCGCCGCGCCCCGCTCGACATCGGTCCCGCCGGCGCCGACCTCCATCACGCCACGCACCTTCGACGGTCCCGCCGGACCCGACCGGGCGAGCGCGGCCAGCGCGGCGAGCGCCGCCTCCCGATCCTCCATCGGAACCGCCGCGCGCGCCTCGCGGGCCACGAACCACAGCAGCAGGTGGCGCGGCTCCCGGAGCAGGTCGAACAGACGCCGCTCCAGTCCGCTCGACGCGTCGATCAGCCCGACGTCGGGCGCGCGCTCGCCGGGCCGCGGTCCACCGTGGAAGCCGCCGCCCTTCCCTTCGCCCACGATCGGGCTGTCGCGGTAGGCGTGGTCGATCTGCGCGACCCCGCGACGGAGCCGCTCCGCGAACGGCTCGAGCCCCAGCGCGATCGACGGGAGCAGCCGGCGGGCCCAGCGCACCGGAGCGCTCCGGCCGAGCAGCACCCGCGAGGCGAGGTCCGTCCCCCGCAGGATCTTCTCCGCCACCGGACGCCGCTCGGCGTCGTAGCTGTCGAGAAGGCCCGGGCCGGCGGCGCCCGCGGCCACCAGAGCCAGCTTCCAAACGAGGTTGCGCGCGTCCTGGATGCCCACGTTCATCCCCTGCCCGCCCACCGGGCTGTGGATGTGGGCCGCATCGCCAGCCAGGAACACGACCCCGGACCGGAGTCGGGGGACCATCCGGCGGTGGATCCGGAACCGGGCCATCCAGACGGGGTCGGTGATCCGCGCGTCGACCCCCGCGACGGAGTCCAGCAGCGCCTCGAACTCCGCGGCCTCCGGCGCCTCGCCGGTCGCCTCGCCGGGACCGCGGGTCACGATGAGTCGATAGCGGTCCGGGCCCGGCATCGGGACGACCGCCAGGAGGTCGGGGCCCGAGAAGAACCCGTGGAACGTATCGTGCGAAAGGTCCCACTGCAGGGCGAAGTCGCCGAGCAGGAATTCTTCCGGATAGGCGGCTCCCGAGAACGGGAGGCCCACCCGATGCCGGACCGTGCTGTGGGCGCCGTCGCAGCCGGCCAGCCAGCGCGCTTCGACGATCTCCTCCTCGCCGTCCGCCGTCCGCAGCCGGGCCCGCGTCCCGTCGGCGATTCCCTCGAAATCGACCAGCTCGACCCCGCGTTCGACCCCTCCCCCGAGATCGGCGAGGGCGCCGGTCATGATCCGCTCGGTCTCGCTCTGGGCGAGGATCAGGATGAAGGGAAAGGGGCTGTCGAGGGTCGAGAAGCCGAGGCTCGCCACCGGCCGGCCCGCGACGTGGACCCGTGCCCGTCCCACGGGTAGACCCCGGGACACCGCCTCCCCGGCGATCCCCCAGGCCTCGAAGATCTCGAGCGTGCGCGCCTGGATCCCGAGCGCCCTGGAGTGCCTCGCGGGCCCGTCCGCCCGGTCGACCACCCGATAGGAGAGGCCGTGGCGCGCCGCCTCGATCGCCGCGGCGAGCCCGGTCGGTCCGGCCCCGGCGATCAGGAGGTCGATCTCGCGGCCCGGGCGCCGCCGTCCACTCATGGGCGCGGCGGGCTCAGCCGGCCCGGACAGCATCCAGCGAGACGACCGGCTCGTCGCCCACCACCTCGGCGGAGTGGACCGTCCCCGCGGGCACGACGAGACGGTCCCCCGCTTCGAGCACGACCTCGCCGTCGGGCGTCCCCATCCGGAATCGACCGGAGACCACCGCGTCGACCTTGTCCATCGGATGGGTGTGATCGCCGAACGTCGTCCCCGGCGGATAGACGTACCGGGTGACCGAGTAGCCGCTCGATTCGAGCTTCTCGCGGAGGGCTTCCTCGGTGAGGGGCCCGTCGCGCGTCTCGTCCCAGCGCTCGAGCTCGATCATGGTTCCCCGTGCTCTCCCACGAGTTCGGCCATGCGTCCCAGGTCGACGTTCCCGCCCGAGAGGATGATTCCGATCCTCTCCGGTCCCTCGGGCAGGATCCCTTCGAAGGCCGCGGCGGCGGCCAGCGCGCCGGTCGGCTCCACCAGGAGCTTCATGCGGGTGAGGATCGAGACCATCGCGCGAACCAGCGCGCCGTCCGGCACCCGCACCACCCCCGCCGCCCGCTCGCGCAGGATCGGGAACGTCAGCTCGCCCGGCGAGGTCGACCGGGCGCCGTCGGCGATCGTCTCCGGCGGCGCGATCCGCAGGCGCTCGCCCGCCTCGAGGGAGCGCGCCGTGTCATCGGCCGCCGCCGGCTCGGCGCCCCACGCCACCACCCCACGGCCGTGGCCTTCGCAGGCCGTGGCGGTGCCGGCCAGCAGCCCGCCGCCTCCTACCGGCGCAAGGACGGCATCGAGGCCGTCGACCTCCTCGAGGAGCTCCGCGGCGGCGGTCCCCTGCCCGGCGATGACGAAGGGGTCGTCGTAGGGCGGGACGAGCACCCGCCCCTCCCGCTCGGCGACCTCCAGGGCGAGCTCCGCCCGGTCCTCGACCTGGCGGTCGTATTCCACGATCGTGGCCCCGTAGCCCCGGGTGGCCGCGACCTTGGCGCGCGGGGCGTCGCTGGGCATCAGGATCCGCGCGTCGACCCCGGCCTCGCGCGCGGCGAGCGCGACCGCCTGAGCGTGGTTACCCGACGAGTAGGCGACCACCCCGCCCCGGCGCTCCTTGTCGGAGAGGGACCGGATCCGGTTGGTGGCGCCGCGGATCTTGAACGCCCCGGCCCGCTGGAGGTTCTCGCACTTGAAGAAGAGCGAGCGGCCGGCGAGCCGGTCGAGGAGACGCGAGGTGAAGACGGGGGTGCGGTGGACCCGCCCCGCGATCCGCTCCCGGGCGTCGTGGACGTCGTCGGCGTCGACGGCGAGGGTCGCGTCCACCGCCGTCTCAGGCGGCGCGGTCGTCGTCGGCGTCGCGGTCGGCCGACGCGCCCGCCAACCGGGCTTCGACCTCGGCCACCCGGCGCTTGACCTCCACCAGGCTGTCGGGGTTCAACGACATCGAGTCGATCCCCTGCTCCACCAGGAACGCCGCGAAGTCCGGATAGTCGCTCGGCCCCTGTCCGCAGATCCCGACCTTCCGGCCGGTCTCGTGGGCGTCCCGGATGACGCTCGCGATCATCTCCTGCACCGCTTCGTTCCGCTCGTCGAACAGCTCCGCCAGCTTGCCGCTGTCACGGTCGACGCCGAGGACGAGCTGGGTGAGGTCGTTGGAGCCGATCGAGAAGCCGTCGAACCGCTCGGCGAACTTCTTCGCCAGCACGACGTTCGACGGCACCTCGCACATCACGTACACCTCGAGGCCGTCTCGTCCCCGTGCCAACCCGTTGTCCTGCATCACCTTGAGCACCCGGTCGGCTTCCTCCAGGGTCCGGCAGAAGGGGATCATCACCACCACGTTGTCGAGGCCGATCTCCTCCCGCACCATCCGGATCGCTCGACACTCCATCGCGAAACCCTCGCGATACTCCTCGCTGTAGTAGCGGGACGCCCCGCGGAAGCCGAGCATCGGATTCGCCTCGGGTTTCTCGAACTGGCGCCCGCCGATCAGGTCGGCGTACTCGTTGGTCTTGAAGTCGCTCATGCGGACGATCACCGGATCCGGATACTGCGAGGCGGCGATCTTCGCGATCCCCCTCGCGAGCCGCTCGACGAAGTAGCCCGTCCGGTCGGCGTAGCCGGCGGTGAGCCTGAGGATCTCCTCGCGCGCCTCCTCGTTCTCGAGCAGGTGGAAGCGCGCCAGCGCCATGGGGTGGATCCGGATGTGGTTGTTGATGATGAACTCCATCCGGGCGAGTCCGATCCCCTCGCACGGCAGCCGCCACCAGCGGAACGCGGCGCCGGGGCTCGCGATGTTGAGCATGATCCGGGTCTTGGTCTCGGGAATGTCCTCGACGTCCATGGCCTCGATCTCGTAGTCGAGACGCCCGGCGTAGACGATCCCCTCGTCGCCCTCGGCGCACGAGACGGTGACGTCCACACCGGGCTCCAGCACCCGGGTGGCGTTTCCGGTCCCGATGACGGCGGGGATTCCGAGCTCGCGGCTCACGATGGCCGCGTGGCAGGTGCGGCCGCCCTGGTCGGTGACGATGGCGGCGACCCGCTCCATGATCGGGCCCCAGGCGGGATCCGTCATCTCGGTCACCAGGATGTCCCCCGCCTCCACGCGGTCGGCTTCCTCCGTGCTGGTGAGCCGCACCACTCGGCCGGAGGAGATCCCGCCTCCCACCGAGATTCCCGATAGCAGCCGCTCTCCGCTCTCCTTGAGGCGATAGACCTGCAGAGCGCCGTCGGTCTGCGAGTGGACGGTCTCGGGCCGGGCCTGGACCACGAACAGCTGCCCGTTCTCCCCGTCCTTGGCCCACTCGACGTCCATGGGCCGGCCATAGTGCTCTTCGATCGCGCCCCCCCACCTGGCGAGCTGGAGGATCTCGTCGTCGTCCAGGACGATGGCGCGCTGCTCGGCGAGCGACGTCTCCACCACGACCGTCGGCGCCTCGACCCGGGTCGGGTAGATCATCTTCTTCGCCTTCTCCCCGAGCGTCTTCTCGATGATCGGCATCCGGTCGTTGCGGTCGAGCAGGGGCTTGAAGACCATGTACTGGTCGGGGATCACGGAACCCTGGACCACCAGCTCTCCGATTCCCCAGGCGGCGTTGATCAGCACCACGTCGGGGAAGCCGCTCTCGGTGTCGATCGTGAACATGACCCCGGCGCCCGCCTTGTCGGAGCGAACCATCTTCTGCACGCCGATCGAGAGCGCCGCATCGAGCTGCTCGAAGCCGCGTTTGGCGCGATAGGCGATGGCCCGGTCGGTGAAGAGGGAGGCGTAGCACTCGCGGCAGGCGTGGAGAAGGTCGTCGTCGCCGCGGACGTTCAGGAAGGTGTCGAGCTGACCGGCGAAGGACGCCTCGGGGAGGTCCTCGGCCACGGCGCTCGAGCGCACCGCCACGTCGGTGGCGTCGTGGTCGTAGTGCGCGGACAGCTCGGCGTACGCCTCACGGATCGCATCGGACAGGTCGGCGGGGACCTCGCCGTTGCGAAATAGGGCCCGGACGGCCTTGCCGGCGGTCGAGAGGTCCGCCTGGCCCTCGACGAACTCCTGGAGCCGATCGCGGATCTCTCCCTCGAGCCGGTTCTGATCGACGAAGTGACGATACCCCGCGGTGGTGATCGCGAAGCCGCGCGGGACCCGGATCCCTTGGTCGGAGAGCGTGGCGATCATCTCTCCGAGGGAGGCGTTCTTGCCACCGACGGACTCGACCTCCTCGGCGGTGAAATCATCGAACCAGCGGATGAACCTGGGAGGCGCGTCGGACATGGCGTTCGCAGCCTACTCCCTTCGGGGTGACCATGCCGTCATCCAGATGACTGGAAGCGACCGGTACGGCTCAGAGCAGGAACGGGATGTACGGATCGGATCCACGCTGTTCCTGCTCGCTCGACCTATTCTAGGCTCTCCCGACCGGCGCCGAAAGTCACCGCGGCCGGTGAATTTGTCCTCCACCTCCTGTCTCGGATCGGCGAATGCAAATTCCGGGCCCCGAGGGTCGCGCGAGGAGCGACCGTCCGCGCGAAGGCGGCACCGGCCGGATGATACATATTCCTGCTTCGCGTACTGGCGATCCAACAGGTGCCCCTCGTCCCCGACTGGAGGTCCTCGACATGCTCCAACGTCACGGTGGTAGCCCCCGACCCCTCCTCTGGGGGATGCTGCTCGCCGCGTTCCTCGCCACCCCTCTCGCCGCGCAGCAGACCCCTCCGGTCCTCGACGTCGACCGCGTCCTGCCCGGAATCGTCGAGATCCGGCACACCCTCCACGCCAACCCCGAGCTCTCCAACCGCGAGGAGGAGACCGCGGCTCTCGTGGCCCGGCACCTGCGCTCGCTCGGACTCGAGGTGGAACAGGGAGTGGCGAAGACCGGTGTGGTCGGGATCCTCCGAGGCGGGCGAGACGGTCCGGTGGTCGCCGTTCGCGCCGACATGGACGCCCTGCCCGTGACCGAGCGGACCGACCTCCCCTTCCGGTCCACCAAGCGGACGACGTATCTCGGTCAGGAGGTCGGCGTGGCCCACGCGTGCGGCCACGACGTCCACACCGCCGTGGCCCTCGGGGTGGCGTCGGTGCTGGCGCCGATGCGCGACTCGCTGCCGGGGACCGTGAAGTTCCTTTTCCAGCCCGCCGAGGAAGGTCCCCCGCCGGGCGAGGCGGGCGGAGCCTCTCTCATGATCGAGGAGGGCGCGCTCGAGGCCCCCCGGCCGGACGCCATATTCGCCCTCCACTCCTTCCCGGATCTTCCCGTCGGCAAGGTGGGATGGATCTCCGGCCCGACGTACGCCTCGAGCGACCACTTCATCGCCACCATCCGCGGCCGGCAATCACACGGCGCCTATCCGCACCTCTCGGTGGATCCGGTGGTCACCGCGGCCCAGGCGATCCTGGCCCTGCAGACGATCCGCTCCCGGAACCTGGATCCGACCGAGCCCGGCGTGGTCTCGATCGGGATCGTTCGCGGAGGCGAGCGGATGAACATCATCCCCGAGTCGATCCGCCTCGAGGGCACCATCCGCACCTACGACGACTCCGTCCGAACCTCGATCAAACGCCGGATCGACGAGATCCTCGCCGGCGTGACGACGGCGGCGGGGGCCGACTACGAGCTCGAGTACCACCCGTACGCGCCGCCCACGACGAACGATCCGGAGCTCTCGTCCTTCGCGCGGGATGTCCTCGAGGGCGCGCTGGGGTCCGACGCCGTGGTCGAGGTCGAGCCGGTGATGGGGGCCGAGGATTTCGCCTGGTTCGCCCGCGAGGTGCCGGGATTCTATTTCCGTCTGGGGGTGGTGGCGCCGGGAACGACGTCGGGTGCGCTCCACACCCCCGACTTCAGGGCGGACGACGCCGCGATCGGCGTCGGAATCCGCGCCATGTCGAGCCTGGTGATCGAGACCCTGCGCCGCGGGGGCGCCTTCGCGGGTGATGGGGGTGGGGCCGTGAGGCCCTAGCCCGCTCGGTACGCCTCCGCGCGGCGCAGGGTCGCCCGTACCCGCGCGACCAGCCGGTCGGGCACGATGGGCTTGGGTACGTAATCGTCGGCGCCGCCCTCGAGAGCGGCGATCTCGCTCTTCCCGTTCGACGCGGTCAGGACGACCACGGGAATCGAACTTCCGGGCTCCGACCCGCGGAGCACCGCCAGGACTTCCTGGCCCCCCAGCCGGGGCATGTTCAGGTCGAGGAGCACGAGGGAGTACGGGACCGCGGCGTCCTTGATCGTCTGCAGCGCCTCCCGGCCATCCTTCGCCTCCGAGACCACGAAGTCGTGGTGCTCGAGGAGCGCGCGGACGAACCGGCGCGTCTGCGGGTCGTCGTCGACCACCAGGATCCGTGGAGCCCCCGGTTCCGCCGGAGCCGCGGCCGGGGCCGCCGGAGCCTCCATGGCCTCCATGGCCTCCACGGCCTCCACGGCCTCCCCATCCTCCGACGAGGTCTGGCCGAGCACCCGGGCGACCTCCTGGAGCGTCGTCTCGCCGGCCTTCACCCGGTCGACCGCGCATCTGAGCATCGACCGCATCCCTCCGGCCAGCGCCGCACGCTCGAGCTCGGACGTGGACGCGCCGCGGGACACCAGGGCGGACATTCGGTAGTCCATCAGGAACGCCTCGGCCACCGGAATCCGGCCGAAGAAACCCGTATCCACGCACCGGTCGCACCCGACGGCCCGGACCTTCGGCCGCGTGCCGTACCGGGCGACGAGGTGCTCCTCCTCGGGCGTCAGCCGGTCCTCGTCGTCGAGCTCCTCGACGCAGTGCGGACACACCCTCCGCAGCAGCCGCTGGGCGAGCGCCCCCCGCAGGGAAGACTCGATCGAGAACAGGTCCAGCCCCAGCTCGGCGAGCCGGGAGACGATTCCGACGGCGCTGTTGGTGTGAAGGGTGGCGAGGACCAGATGGCCCGTGGTCGAGGCCTGCACGGCCACGTCCGCCGTCTCCAGATCGCGGATCTCGCCGACGAAGATCACGTCGGGGTCCTGCCTGAGGATGGCCCGCAGGGCGGACGCGAACGTCACGTCCCGCTCGGGCTCGACCTGGATCTGGGTCACGCCCGGAAGCTCGTACTCCACCGGGTCCTCCACCGTCATCACGTTAACGTCCCCGGTGGCGATCTCCCGGATCCCGGCGTAGAGGGTGGTGGTCTTCCCCGACCCGGTGGGGCCGGTCACGATCACGATCCCGTTGCGGTAGGAGAGGAGCTCGCGGAAGCGGTCGAGCTCGGGCCCCGGCATGTCGAGCTCCTTGAATCGCATCGACCCCTTGGGGTCGAGGATGCGGATCACGGCGTTCTCGCTGTCGCGCGTGGGGACCGTGGAGATCCGCAGGTCGTAGGCTTCGTCGTTCACCTGGATCCGGGTGCGACCGTCCTGGGGGCGCAGGCGGTCGGTGATGTCGAGGTTCCCGAGGATCTTGATTCGACTGACCACGCGGTTCAGCGCCGGTAGCGGGAGGTTCATATAGTCCTGCAGCACGCCGTCGATCCGGAACCGGACGACGCCACCGCCGGGACCCGGCCCGATGTGGATGTCGCTGGCACGCCGGGTTACCGCCTCGAGGAGGATCAGGTTGGCCAGCTTGACGACGGGGGTCTCCTCGACCTCCCGGACCTTGATCTCCTCGGGCTCCATTTCCTTGAGGACCCGCACCGCGTGCACCGTCTGCCTGTCCACCGAGCGAAGGAGCGTCTCGAGCATCCGGTTGGTCGACGAGCCGCTGGTGTAGGCGGACTTGATCGCCGCCCGGATGGCGTCCGGCGGGGCGACCTCGTAGTCGGGCGGCAATCCGGCCGCGAAGGCGAGCGACTGCTCGATCCCGACGTCGGTCGGGTCGCAGGTGGCGACCACGAGCGTCCCCTCCCTCTCACGAAGCGGGAACACATCGTGCCGGCGGGCGAACCTCTCGGGGACCCGCTTGAGGGCCGTCGCCTCGAACTGGTGCAGATCGGCGACCTGGAGGCCGAACAAGCCGGCGACGTGGCTGGCGAGCGCGTCGGGCGTGATCCCGTACGCCTTGCAGACCACTTGCCAGGCATCGGCGGCGGTGAGCCCTTCGAGATCGGGGGCGTCCTTACGGGACTCCAGCCCGACCCGTTTCACTGCCTGGATCAGCCAATCCCGGGACACCTGCGACGCCTCGCGGAGAGAGTTCGGAGGATGCTTCGGTGCGGCGGCCTTGCCCTCACACCCCGGAATCGTGCAACTATGATGCCGTGGCCTTCCCCGAATCCTCCCCGACGTGAGGCACGGCCGCGGGGGCGGGGAAACCACCGAAACACGCTGGCCTGTCCGGGGTAGACGTCTCGGGCGCCGATTCGCACTCTCCACGCCGAGGTCCTGATGGGCGATGGCCGGACAACCCACCGTTCCGCGGAAATCCTCCTGGTGGAGGACAACCCCTCCGACGTCTATCTCACCGAAGTGGCGCTGCGGGAAGCCGCCATCGACAGCCAGCTCCACGTGGCCCAGGACGGCGAGGCGGCGCTGGCCTTCCTGCGCCGCGAAGGGGGGTACGCCGAGGCGCCGCGGCCCGAAATCGTGTTGCTCGATCTGAACCTTCCCGGGAAGGACGGCCGTCAAGTCCTGGCCGAGATCAAGGCCGACGAAGCCTTGCGGAAGATCCCCGTAATCGTCCTCACGACCTCCACGGCGCCCTCCGACGTGGCGCAGTGCTACGACCTCCACGCGAACTGCTATGTCACCAAGCCGGTGGACTTCGACCAGTTCGAGTCCGTGATCCGGACGATCGAGAGCTTCTGGCTGCGTTTCGTGACCCTTCCCTCGCGCGCGAGCTGAACGGCCGTCGGTCCGGATGGAGAGGGCCCGGTGCGGATCGCGCTGATCCAGCAACCCGCAGGATCCGACCGGGAAGCGAACCTCGCCCGGGGGCTCGACGCCCTCGACCGGGCCGCCGGGTCGGGCGCCGATCTCGCCTGCTTCGCCGAACTCGCCTTCGATCCCTTCCACCCGCAACGGCCGCCGGACGGCCCTCCGCTGGAGCTCGCCGAGCCGATCCCCGGCCCCACCACCGACGCCCTCGCCACCCGAGCCGCCGAGCTCGGGGTGGTCGTGGTGGCGAACCTCCTCGAGGGGGACGGCGGGAGGACCTACGACGCCTCCCCGGTGCTCGATGCCGACGGGTCGCTGCTGGGCGTCACCCGAATGGTCCACGTCCCGGATTATCCGCGCTTCCACGAGAAACGGTGGTACGCTCCCGGCGACCGCGGCGCGCCGGTCTACGAGACCGCGGTCGGCCGGCTCGGCGTGGCCATCTGCTACGACCGCCACTATCCGGAGTACCTGCGGGCGCTCGCGGTGGCCGGAGCCGAGCTGGTGGTGGTGCCTCAGGCGGGGGCCGTCGACGAATGGCCGGAGGGGCTCTTCGAGGCCGAGATGCGGACGGCGGCCTTCCAGAACGGCTACTTCGTCGCGCTGGTGAACCGGGTCGGGGAGGAGGAGCGGCTCACCTTCGCCGGAGAGTCGTTCGTCTGCGATCCGGCCGGCGCGGTGCTCGCCCGCGCGCCGCGACTCGAGGAGATGATCCTCTACGCCGAGGTCGACCTGGCCGAGGTCGAGCGCTCCCACGCCCGACGGCTCTTCCTGCCCGATCGGCGGCCCGGGCTGTACGGGGATTGGCCGTGATCGGGAGGTCCGCGATACCGGCGCGATCGTCCTCCGCCGCGGGCTTGCCGCGTGGAGGCTCGTTTCCTAGGCTACACGATTGTCTCCCGAACCGATCGCGTCTAGCCTCCCGAAGGACGCCCGCTTGAGCCAGCGATTCCCCGTTCGCGTCACCGTCAACGGCGCGCTCCACGAGCGCGAAGTCGAACCGCGCTTGCTGCTCTCGGACTTTCTCCGGCACGACCTCGAGCTGGCGGGCACCCACGTGGGCTGCGAGCACGGAGTCTGCGGCGCCTGCACCGTCCTGCTGGACGGCCGCGCCGTCCGCTCGTGCCTCGTGTTCGCGGTCCAGGCCGACGGAGCCGAGGTGACCACCGTCGAGGCCCTGGCGGGCCCCGACGACGAGCTCCATCCCCTCCAGGCCGCCTTCCACGAGGCCCACGGCCTCCAGTGCGGCTTCTGCACGCCCGGCTTCCTGATGACCCTGATTCCCTTCCTCGCGGAGAACCCCGATCCCGACGAGGACACCATTCGGCGGGCGATCTCCGGCAACCTCTGCCGGTGCACCGGCTACCACAACATCGTGAAGGCGGTCCGGGCCGCGGCCGACCGAATGGGCGCGGCCGCCCACGAGCCGGCGGAGGAGGACGTCCGTGTCGGGGGATGATCGCGCCGACGGCGGGGCCCGCTCGGTCGGCCGCGACGTCCCCCGGAACGAGGACCGGCTGCTGCTGACCGGCCGGGCACTGTTCGTCGACGACGTCGAGCCGACCGGCACGCTCCACGCGGCGTTCGTGAGGAGCGACTGGGCCCACGGCCGTCTACGCGGGGTCGACGTGACCGCCGCGCGCGCCCATCCCGGGGTCGTGGCCGCCTGGACGGCGGAGGACCTGGGGGACTACTGGGCGCCCGGACCGCTCCTCGTCTCGCCGCCGCCGATCGAACGACTCGAGTTCCACGCCCGCACCCAGGTCCCCCTCGCGAAGGACAAGGTGCGTCACGTCGGCGAGCCGATCGCCGTCGTGATCGCCGAGAGCCGCTACCTGGCCGAGGACGCCGCCGCGCTCGTGGAGGTCGACGTCGATCCGCTCCCCGCAGTGGTGGATCTCGAGGCCGGACTCGAGCCGGGGGCCCCGCTCGTCCACGACGACCTGGAGTCGAACCTCTCCGCACGGGTCGTCCAGGAGCGTGGGGACTGGGAGGCCGCACGGGCGCAAGCCGACCTGCTCCTCGCCCGGCGCCTGAGGTACGATCGCGGCGCGGCGGCGGCGATCGAGAACCGCGGCATCGTGGCCGAATGGGACGCCCGGGCGGGGGAGATGACGATCTGGGACACCACTCAGGCGCCGATCCCGATCCGCAACGGGCTGGCCCGAATGCTCGGGCTGTCCGAGGGCCGGGTGCGCGTGGTGGCCCCGTTCATCGGGGGCGGCTTCGGACCCAAGATCATGATGTTCTACCCCGAGGAGGTCGTGATCCCGTGGGCCGCGATGACGCTCGGGCGGCCGGTCAAATGGATCGAGGATCGGCGCGAGAACTTCTTCGCCACCACCCAGGAGCGGCTCCAGATCCACGACGCCGAGATCGCGCTGTCGGCGGACGGACGGATCCTGGGCGTGAAGGACCGCTTCCTCCACGACGTGGGGGCCTACGACCCCTATGGGCTCACGGTGCCGATCAACAGCCAGTGCACGTTGCTCGGGCCCTACGACGTCCCCGCCTACCACAGCGAGTTCCTCGCCGTCTTCACGAACAAGACGATCGTCAGCCCGGTGCGGGGTGCCGGGCGACAGCACGGCGTGTTCGTGATGGAGCGGCTCCTCGACCTGGCCGCCCGGGAGCTCGGGATCGACCGGGTCGAGATCCGGCGCCGCAACTTCCTGCCGCCGGACGCGTTCCCCCACGACAACAACGTGATCTACCAGGACTTCGCCCCGCTGGTCTACGACAGCGGCAACTATCGGCCGGCGCTCGAGAAGGCGGTCGAGCGGATCGGCTGGAAGGAGTGGCGCCGTCCCGAGATGCGCCGGGGAGAGGGCGGCCGCCGCCGCGGGATCGGGATCGTCAACTACGTCGAGGGCACCGGGATCGGGCCCTACGAGGGGGCCCGGGTGACGGTGGAGACGGGGGGCCGCGTCCGGGTCGTCACCGGGGTCGGCACCCAGGGACAGGGGCACTTCACCTCGTTCGCACAGATCGCCGCCGACGCTCTCGGCGTCGACCCCGCCGACGTCGACGTGGTCACCGGGGACACCCGGGAGTTCCACTGGGGGACCGGGACGTTCGCGAGCCGGAGCATGGTGGTGGCCGGTAACGCGGTCCACGCCGCCGCCTCGAAGGTCCGTGAGAAGGCGGTGGAGCGGGCCGCCGCCGAGCTCGGCGTCGAGGAGGAGGCGATAGAGCTCGCGGACGGGCGGGCGTTCGTGCGCGGGGAGCCCGCCTGCGGGATCGGGCTGGGCGAGCTGGCGGTGAAGGCGAACCCGCTCCGGGGAGCCGTCCGCGGGGGCAGCGAGCCCGGGCTGGAGGCTTCGGGCTACTTCGGCCCCGAGCGTGGAGCCACCGCCAGCGGCGTCCACGCCTGCGTGGTCGAGGTCGACACCGAGACGATGGACGTCGAGATCGTCCGCTACCTGGTGGTCCACGACTGCGGGCGGATCGTCAACCCGGCGATCGTGGAGGGCCAGATCCAGGGCGGGGTGGCGATGGGGATCGGAAACGCCTTCTACGAGATGCTCGTTCACGACGAGAGCGGCCAGCTCCTGAACGCGTCGTTCATGGACTACCTGCTCCCCACCGCGGACGTCGTACCCAGGATCGAGACCGCCCACTTCGAGACCCCCTCGCCCCTGAACCCGCTCGGCGTCAAGGGAGTGGGCGAGGCCGGGGCCATCCCCGTGGCGGCGGCCTTCGCCCAGGCGCTCGAGGACGCGCTGGCGCCGATCGCGCCGGGGCTGGAGATCCGCGAGATCCCGCTCAAGCCGAGCCGGCTGTGGGAGCTGGTCGAGGCGGCGCGGGCGCGTGCCGGAGGGGAGGCGCCATGAGGCTCGAGGGCGAGTTCACGTTCCACGCGCCGCGGGAGGCCGTCTGGGAGGCCCTTCTCGACCCCGCCGTGATCGCTCAGGCGATTCCTGGCGCCGAGCGACTCGATCGGGTCGACGAGGACCGCTACGAGGGAACGATGAAGGTGGGGGTGGGTCCGGTCTCGGGGCGCTACGAGCTGCGGGTGAGGATCGAGGAGAAGGAGCCCCCCGAGCGGTACTCGATGCGGATCGACGGCAAGGGCGCGCTCGGCCACGCGAGCGGGACCGCCGAGGTCGAGCTCGCCGACGAGGATGGCGGGACGCGGATGACCTACGTCTCCGACCTCGCCATCGGCGGCAGGATCGCCGGAGTCGGGCAGCGGATGCTCGACACCGTGGCGCGGTCGATGACGCAGCGGGGCCTCGAGTCGCTCGAGCGGGAGATCGAGCGCAGGACGAGCGGGTCGTGAAGCCGCCCCCGTTCGAGTACGTGGTCCCGGACACGCTCGAGGAGGCGCTCGAGATCCTGGCCGAGCGAAGGTCGGAGGCGAAGCCGCTGGCGGGTGGGCAGAGCCTGGTCCCGACGATGAACTTCCGCCTCTCCGAGCCGGGACTCCTGGTCGATCTGCGTCGGATCGAGAACCTGGCGGGGATCCGCGGGACGGAGGACGGTGGCCTCGAGATCGGGGCGATGACGCTTCAGGCGGACGCGGAGCGGAGCCCCCTCGTGGCCGAGCGGACGCCGCTGCTGGCCGAGGCGCTCCCGTGGGTGGCCCACGCCCAGATCCGCAATCGCGGCACCGTCGGCGGGAGCCTCGCCCACGCCGACCCGGCCGCGGAGCTGCCGGCGGTGGCGCTGGCGCTGGGCGCCCGCGTCGAGACGTGTCGGGCCGGCGGGAGGTCGAGGTGGATCGACGCCGAGACGCTCTGGCCGGGGATGTTCGCCACCGCGATCGAGCCCGAGGAGCTGCTGACGAGGATCCGCTTTCCACCGGCGGCGCCGGGTTCGGGGTTCGCCTTCCGGGAGCTCGCCCGGCGGAGCGGCGACTTCGCGCTGGTGGGGGTGGCGGCCGTCGTCCGGCTCGACGAGGACGGCCGGTGCGGGATGGCGCGGATCACGCTCCTGTCCGTCGCCGACCGGCCGCTCGTCGCGAACGAGGGCGCCAAGGTCCTGATCGGCCGGATCCCCACCCCGGCGGTGATCGTGGAAGCGGCCCGGGCGGTGGCCGCCCGTGACGTCGACCCGCCGAGCGACATCCACGCTTCGGCGGCGTACCGGCGCCACCTCTGCCAGACCCTGACCCGACGGGCGCTGACGGCCGCCTTCGACCGCGGCGGGGATCGTCCGGGACACGCCGGTCCGAGGTGGCGGGCGGGAGGGTGGTGAGCCGCGCCGCCGCGCTCCCGATCGAGCCCGGCGTCGACACTTCCGGGGCGCTGGTCAACCCCGACCTCGCTCCCATCCAACCGTCGGGCCGGAGCTGGAGCCTCTGGCACTTCGCCGCCCTGTGGGTGGCGATGAGCGTCTGCATCCCGACGTACATGTTGGCGGCCGGCATGGTGGCCAGCGGCATGAACTGGTGGCAGAGCCTCTCCGCCGTTTTCCTCGGCAACGCGATCGTCCTGGTGCCGATGGTCGTGAACGGCCACGCCGGGGCGCGCTACGGGATCCCCTTCCCGGTCTTCGCCCGCGCCTCGTTCGGCACCCGGGGCGCGCACGTCCCGGCGCTCCTCAGGGCGGTGGTGGCGTGCGGGTGGTTCGGGATCCAGACGTGGATCGGCGGCCTCGCGCTGAACGTGCTGCTCTCGCTGGCGTGGCCTGGCTGGAGGGAGCTCGGCGGGGCGTGGGCGTTCATGGGATACGGCCTCTCCCATTACCTCGCCTTCGGTCTTTTCTGGATGGCGAACATGGCGTTCGCCTGGAGCGGGACGGAGTCGATCAAATGGCTCGAGTCGCTGGCCGCGCCGTTCCTGATCGCGATGGGGATCGGGCTTCTCGTCTGGGCCACCCGCCAAGTCGGCGGCGTCGGCGAGATGCTCGGCGGGGCCGAGCGGCTCGTCGCCGAGGCGCCGCGCGGGGGCCGGGCGTTCTGGATCGGGACGTTCGTTCCGTGGCTGACCGCGATGGTCGGCTTCTGGGCCACCCTCGCGCTCAACATCCCCGACTTCACCCGCTACGCTCGGAGTCAGGCCGACCAGGCGATCGGCCAGACGGTGGGGCTGCTGACGACGATGCCGCTGTTCGCCTTCATCGGGATCGCGGTGACCAGCGCCACCGTGCTCCTCTACGGGGAGGCGATCTGGAACCCGATCGACCTGGTGGAGCGGATCGCCACCGGCGGCCGCGCGTGGATGGGCATCGCGGCGATGTTCGCCGTTGTCGTGGCGACGCTCTCGACGAACATCGCCGCCAACGTCGTGGCCCCGGCCAACACGTTCGCCAACCTCGCCCCGCGGACGATCTCGTTCCGGGCCGGGGGGACGATCGCCGGGGTGATCGGGGTCGTGATCCTTCCGTGGAAGCTCCTCGACGCCTACCAGACGTGGCTCCTCTCCTATTCCGGGCTCCTGGGTGCCGCGGGCGGGGTGCTGATCGCCGACTACCTCATCGTCCGCCGAGGAGTCCTCGACCTCGACGGCCTCTACCGCTCCGACGGGCCCTACGCCTATTCCGGCGGCGTCAACCGCCGGGCGATCCTGGCGCTCGGAGCCGGCGTGGCGGTCGCGCTGGCCGGGCTGGCCGACCCGCGGCTGCGGTTCCTGTTCGACGGCGCGTGGTTCTCCGCCGGGGCGGTGGCGTTTCTCGCCTACGCCACCCTGATGTGCGAGCCGGACCTTGCCTGAGGCCTCCCCGACCGCCTCGGCGGGACTGGTCGCCCGGCTGATCGGACGAACGGGTGGCACCGCGATCCTCGACCCCACCGGCGCACACGACTACGCGACGCTCGTCGACGCCTCCGCGGCGATCGCCACCGATCTGCTCCGCGGGCTCGGCGACCGGAGCGATCTGGGCGGCGTGCGGGTGGCCTTCCTGGTCCCGCCCGGGGCGGGGTGGGCGGCGACACTGTACGGGATCTGGCGGGCCGGCGGAGTGGCCGTCCCGCTCGCCCTCGGCTGGCCCGCTCCCGAGCTCCAGCACGCGATCGAGGAGACCGGCGCCGGGACGATCCTCGCCACCTCCGAGCTGGAGTCCCGGATCGCCGATATCGCCAGCCGGCTCGGAGTGCCTCGACGAACCCTCCAGCGAACCGACGAGCTGCCGGCGGTCCTCTCCGCCCCACCCCCTTCGGGGCGGCCGGAAGGGCTCCCCACCGTCCCCTCCGACCGCGCCGCGATGATCCTCTTCACGAGCGGCACCACGAGCCGCCCGAAGGGCGTCGTCCATACCCACGGCTCGATCGCCGCCCAGGTGGACACGCTGGTCGAGGCGTGGGCCTGGAGCGAGAGCGACCGGCTCCTCCACGTCCTCCCGCTGCACCACGTTCACGGGATCGTCAACGGATTGCTCTGCGCGCTCGCCTCCGGGGCAACGTGCGACCTGCTGCCGGAGTTCGACGCGGAGACGGTGTGGCGGGCCTTCGTCGAACGCCCCGTCACGCTGTTCATGGCGGTGCCCACCGTGTACGCGCGGCTGATCGCCGCCTGGGAGGACGCCGGGCCGTCCGACCGGGCGGTCCGGTCCGAGGCCACGGCGCGCCAGCGGGTGATGATCTCCGGCTCCGCGCCGCTGCCCGTCCCCTTGCTCGAGCGCTGGGAGCGGATCGCCGGCCAGAGGCTGCTGGAGCGGTACGGGATGACCGAGATCGGGATGGCGCTCTCGAACCCGCTCGAGGGGGAGCGGCGCCCGGGGACGGTGGGCTTCCCGCTGCCGGGGATCTCCGTCCGACTCGTCGACGAGTCGGGCCGACCGGTCGAGCGGGAGGGGGAGCCCGGCGAGATCGAGGTCGCCGGTCCCACGGTGTTCCGCGAGTACTGGCGCCGTCCGGCGGCGACCGGCTCGGCGTTCCGCGACGGCTGGTTCGTCACC
>JAHWKZ010000060.1 GCA_019347645.1 Gemmatimonadota bacterium
GGCGCTTCCGAGCCGCTTCACGGTGCTCCGGGTGGTGGGCCTCCCGCTGCGGGTCCTCGGGCGCAAGCTCCACTCCCTCCTCGCCGAGAATGAGAACGCGCTGTTCTTCACCGCCGTCTGCCTGGTGGGATTGCTGGGCGGACTGGCGGGAGCGGCGTTCCGATGGGCGTTCGACTGGGTCGTCCTCGGGCTCTGGCACCGCCCCGGTCAGCTCGTCTTCGTGGCGCTCGAGGCGCCGTGGTTCGCCCGGCTGGTCGTGCCGGCCATGGGGGGCGCGCTCGCCGCGGCCCTGGCCGTCCTGTTCGCGACCCGTCGGACCGAACGCGGCGGCTTCCCCGACATCCTCGAGGTCATCTCCCTGGGCGGCCGGATGATCCGGCTCACCCCGGCGCTGAAGCGCGCAACGGCGTCGCTCATGACCCTCGCCTCCGGCGGCTCGGTCGGACGCGAGGGTCCGATGGGCCAGATCGCCGCGGCGATCGGATCGCGCGTGGGGCGCTCCTTCCGTTTCAGCCAGGAGCGGATCCGGATCCTGGTGGCCGCCGGCATCGCGGCCGGCTTCGCGGCGGCGTACAACACCCCGATCGGGGCCACCCTCTTCGTCCTCGAGGTGATCATCGGGTCGTTCAACATGGTGTTCTTCGGCCCCGCGGTGATCGCGGCGGCGATCTCGACGGTCGTCACCCGCTTCTTCGTGGGGCCGGGTCCCATCTACCCGCCGGGCGCCGAGTTCGCGATGGCTTCGGCGTGGGAGATCCTCCCCTACCTCGTGCTGGGGTTCCTGGCGGGGCTGGGCTCGGTCCTCTTCCAGCTCGTCATGGAGAAGACGTACGCCGCATGCGATCGCACCCGGCTGCCGCTGCTGGCGCGGACCCCGCTGGGCGGGCTGTTCGTGGGCGGGCTGGCCGTCTTCTGGCCGTACGTCCTGGGCAACGGATACGAGGGGATCAACCTCGTGCTCGCCGGCGAGCTCGCGGTCGGCGTGGTGGCGATCCTCTTCTTCGCCAAGATGCTCGCCACCACGGTCACCCTGGCGTCGGGAGGCTCGGGCGGCGCGTTCACCTCCATCATGTTCCTGGGCGCCATGCTGGGCGGGGTCTTCGGGGTCGGCGTCCACGCCGCGTTCCCGGAGTCGACGGGACTGTCCGGCGCCTACGCCCTGGCGGGGATGAGCGGCCTGGTGGCGGGCACCACCCACGCGCCGTTCCTGGCGATCATCATGATCTTCGAGCTGACCCAGAACTACGGGATCGTGCTCCCGCTCATGCTGACGTCGGTGACCGCCTACTGGGTGGCGCGGACGCTGAGGCGAACGTCGGTGTACACCGAGGAGCTCCGCCGCCGCGGCATGCGATGGGAAGGGACCGCCCAGGAGCGGCTCATGCGCTCGCTCCAGGTCCGCGACATCATGGTGCGGGACGTCGAGCTCTACCCCGCCGATACACCGCTCGAGCGGATCGTCGAGATCTTCCAGAACAGCCGCCGGCTCCAGGTCTACGTCGGCGACTCGGACGGGCGGCTGCTCGGGATCGTCGAGCTCCACGAGGTGAAGCGGGTTCTCAGCGAGAGCGAGGAGGAGCTTCCCCCGATGGTGATCGCCGCCGACCTGGTGACCGAGATCCCGGTGGTGACCCCGGACGACTCGCTCGTGGAGGTGAACGAGAAGCTGTGGTTCCGCGACCTGGGCCAGCTCCCGGTGGTGGACGACGACGAGGAGCGGCGCTTCCTCGGCATCGTGACGCGGCGCGACGTCCTCGGCGCGTTCGATCGGGAGGTGCTGCACAGGAACGCGCTGCTCGCCAAGGTCCGGGCCATCGAGGAGGGCGCCGGGTTCGACTACCTGGAGCTGCCGGCCGAGACGCGGCTGGTGAAGATCCCGGTGCCGCCCCGGTTGGTGGGCGAGTCGATCCGCGCGGCGCGGATCCGCCAGGAGACCGGCGTGAGCGTGGTCGCCATCGAGCGGGTCGACGCGGGGGGGCGGGAGAGTCGGTTGGCGCCGGAGCCGGAGACGGTGCTGAAGCGCGGCGACATGCTGGTGGTCCTGGGGGACGAGGCCGCGATCGAGCGACTGCGGGGGTGAGGAGGCCTCCGGGGGCGGCCGCGGGAGCGCTCAGCCCGCTCGAACCCACCTCCAGAGCTGCTTCAGGCTTGGGCGTTGGCCGGTCGCCAGGATCGTGACCTTGTACACCTTGCCGCCGATCCACAGGAACGCCAGGCAGGAGACGGCCAGGATCGCGAAGGCGGCCGCGAGCTCCCAGGCGGGCACGGGGGCGAGCGCGATCCGCGGCGGGAGGACGAGCGGCGAGGTGAAGGGAAGGAGCGACCCCGCCGTGGCGACCGGGCCGGCGGGATCGTCGATCACGGCGAACACCGCGAAGAATGCGAGCATCAGCGGAGCGGTGGCGATCATCTGGACGTTCTGCGCGTCCTGACCCGAGGTCGCCGTGGCCCCCACCGCCGCGTAGATCGAGGCATAGAGGAAGTACCCGCCCAGGAAACAGGCGAGGAAGACGGCTCCCAGCGACCACGGGATGCTCGGGATGTCCGGCAGCCCGGCCCCCAGCGCCACCGCGAGAACGTCCCCGAAGCCGATCGCGAGTGCGGCGAACGCCACCCAGATCGTCACCTGGAGGAGCCCGGCGGCGCCGATCCCGATCACCTTCCCGGCCATCAGCTGCTCCGGTCGGACGGAGCTGAGGACGAGCTCCACGACGCGGTTCTCCTTCTCCTCGCGGACCCCCCGCAGGACGCTCATCCCGTACAGCAGGATCATCATGTAGAGCCCGAAGGTGACGACCATCGCGACGTCCATCGACTCGCCGGCGCGTGACGGGCCGTCCGGTGCGTCGGCGCGGAGGCCGAGGGCCTCCACCTCGACCGGCCGGAGGGCCTCGGAGAGGACGGCGGGGTCGACGCCCGAGTCGCGGAGTCGTTCGGTCTGGACGGCGGGGGTGACGGCCCGGCGGATGTCGCCCATGTCCCGGGGGCTCGCCGCGTTCCTCCCCTCGTAGACAACCTCGCCCGACCGGGCGGCGTCGGCGCCGATCCAGAGGTATCCGTCGATCGTCTCGGCCGCGACCCGGCCGCGGAGGGCGGCCCGGACGGAGTCGGCTCGGGCGGGTGGCGGGATCACGAGGTCCACCCGGTACCGGTCGTCGGCGCCCAGCGTGGCGGCGACCCGGGCGCCGAGACCCGTACCGTCGGCGTCGACCACGACGACCTGGCGGTTCCCGCCGACCTTCATGAAGACGAGAGGGAGCACGAACACGAGCGCGATCAGGACCGGTCCGACCAGGGTCCCGAGCAGGTACGTCCGCGTGCGAACCGACGCCCGGAACTCGCGGCGAACGAGGGCGAAGGTCTCAGGCAACGGTGGGCGCCTCCATCTCGACGGGTGGCCTCCCGACGCGTTCGAGGAAGACCTGGTGGAGCGTGGGCTCCATGACCTCGAAGCGGCGCACGTCGACCCCGCGCTCCACGAGGTGGCGGAGGAGCGCCTGCGGGGCGGCCCCGTCGACCAGCCGAATCTCGAACGCGGCGCCGTCGTGGGTGACGCCGCCGACGCCGGGAGCCTCCCGGACCGCCGCCTCGGCGACGGCGGACCACGTCTCGAGCCCGAGAGCGACGTATCGCTCTCCGTGCTCGCGCTTGACCTCGCCGACCGATCCGTGGGCGACCGCCCGCCCGCGGGCGAGGATGCAGACATGGTCGCAGAGCCGCTCGGCGTGCTCGATGATGTGGGTCGAGAACAGGATCGTCCGGCCCTCGCGCCGGAGGTCCGCCACGATGTCGCGCAGCGCCTGCTGGTTGATCGGGTCCAGGCCGCTGAACGGCTCGTCGAGGATCACGAGCTCCGGATCGTGGACCACCGCGGCGATGAACTGGAGCTTCTGCTGCATCCCCTTGGAGAGGCTCTCGACCGTGTCGCCGGCGCGGTCGGCGAGGCCGACCCGCTCGAGCCATCGCTCGACGCGGCCCCGCCCCTCCTTCGGAGGAATCCGCTTCAGCTCGGCCAGGAAGACGAGGATGTCGCGGACCGTCATCTTCGGGTAGAGTCCGCGCTCCTCGGGAAGGTAGCCCACGCGGTCGAGCGAGCCGGGTCCGGGCGGCCGGCCGAAGATCCGCACCTGGCCGGCGTCGGGCTCCTGGATGCGGAGGATCATCCGGATTGTGGTCGTCTTCCCGCTGCCGTTGGGTCCCAGGAGGGCGAACGTCGCGCTGGAGGGGATGGCGAGGTCGAGCCCCTCGACCGCGACGGTGGAGCCGTACGTCTTCCTCGCTCCGCGGAGCTCGACGACGGGATCGGCCACGAGGCGCCGGGGTATCAGCCGCGCTTGGGGGGGAGGGTCGAGGCCACCGACCAGCCCGCCCTCTCGAGTGGAGGGCGGAGCGTCTCGACGACCTCGGCGAGGGGCTCGTCGAAGAAGAGGTTGATCTGCGGGCGGGGGCGGTAGCCGCCGTGGACGCCGTCCTCCGCGGCGTCCAGGAACGGGGGCCGCCGGGGGACGACCAGCCCCTCCTCGAGGAGGAGATTCACCAGATCGGCGTCCTCGGTGTGGAGGCAGACCTGCCCGTGCCAGGGCATCTCGTAGAGGACGCCCACCTCGACATCCTCGTGGAGGATCGCGTGTCGGGAGTTTTCGGACATGGGCTTCCGGAAAGGGTACAGGATGATTTTCGGGCAAACTAGCCTTTGCGGGAAAGCCCTGCCATGGCAAGATTCAGTCGGGACATGAAGCGGCTCGTCTTCCTCCTGGCGCTCGCCGCGGTGGTCGCGACGTTCGTGTACGCGCTCACCCGCGAGCAGACCCTGGCCTCTCCGCTGGTCGGCCATCCCGCGCCGGCCTGGTCGATCCCCCTCTACGCGGCGGACTCGACCCTGTCGCTCCAGGAGCTCCGGGGCCGGCCGGTCGTCATGAACTTCTGGGCCTCGTGGTGCCTCTCGTGTCGGGACGAGGCGCGGGTCCTGGAATCGGGCTGGCGGCGGTACGGGCCGGGCGTGGCGTTCGTCGGCGTGGCTGTCGCCGACGAGGCGGCTCCCGCGCGGGCGTTCATCGAGCGGTACGGCAAGACGTACCACCTCGGCCCCGACCTCGACGGCTCCATGGCGTTGGACTACGGCCTCTTCGGCGTCCCGGAGACGTTCTTCATCAGCCCCGACGGCCGGATCCTGTCCAAGCACGTCGGGCCGCTGACCGACGCCGAGCTCGAGCGCCGGATCGCCGAGCTGAAGGCGGGCGTGGTCGGCGGAGCCGGCGGGGACCCGTCCGGCATGGAGCGGCTCCCCGGAGGCGTGGGTCTCCCGGACCGGCTCGTCCCCGCCACCGACCCGGAAGGCGGGTCGTGAAGGCGCCGGTGCTCGCCGGACTCCTGCCGCTCCTCCTGGTCGCGGCTCCGGTCGGCGCGCAGCAGCGCGGGGCCGACGACGCGGCGGCCGTGGCCGCGACCGAGCGGGCGCCGATCTCGCTGACCCCGGCGCAGGAGGAGCGCGCTCGGGAGCTCGAGGGCGCCTTGAAGTGCCCGGTCTGCCGCAGCCAGTCGATCCGCTCCTCGGACTCGTTCATGGCGAAGGACATGCGGCGGAAAATCCGCGCGATGGTCGCCGCGGGGCGGGGCGACCAGGAGATCGTCGCCTACTTCACCGCGCGCTACGGGGACTGGATCCTGCTCGCGCCCCCGAAACGAGGCTTCACCTGGATCGGCTGGTTGCTGCCTTTCGCGGTGGTGCTGGCGGGCGGTGCGGGCGTGTTCCTGGCGGCCCGCCGGTGGACCCGGGGGTCACGGGGGGAGAGCGGGGAGGTGCCGATCGGGCCGCCGCCGGAGTCCCCGTATCTGGATCGACTCGAACGAGAACTGGAGGAATCGGAATGACGTCTGGGGATCGACCCCGAGGCAAGCCCGTACGTCCGGGACGCCTGTCCGTCGGGATCCTGCTCGTCGCCACGGCGACGGGGTATCTGGTCTACAAGGCCACCGGCGACAATCTGACGTACTACCGAGAGGTGGACGAGCTGCTCGCCGCCACCGATCTCCCGGCGGGGGAGAAGATCCGCCTCTCGGGGGACGTGGTGGAGGGATCGATCGTGCGGAGCGACGCCTCCCGCGCGATCCGGTTCGAGATCACCGAGACGGGGAGCGACGGCGGGTCGCGGATCCCGGTCGCCTACGAGGGAACGGTACCGGACATCTTCAAGCCCGGCATCCAGGTGGTCGTCGAGGGCCGGTTGGAGGAGTCCGGCACCTTCCAGGCCCATACCCTGCTCGCCAAGTGCCCCTCCAAATACCAGGCGGCGGGCGAGCTGAACGAGCCCGAGGGCGCGGCGCGGGATGGCGTCTCCCGTTAGCTACCCGAGGGAACGACCATCTCGATGAACCTCGGAGCCCGCCTCGAGATCGAGGGGCTGACCCGCTACTACGGGTCGAACCCGGCGCTGGACGACGTCTCGCTGGCCCTCGAGGCGGGGGAATTCCTGGTCGTCCTCGGGCCGAACGGCGCGGGCAAGACCACGCTGGTGAAGACGATCGCGCGGCTGGTCCGGCCGAGCGGCGGACGGATCCGGCTCGACGGCGAGGACTGGCTCTCCGCGCCGAGCGAGCGGCAGTCGCAGGTGGGGATGCTCTCCCACGCCACGTACCTGTACGACGGCCTCTCGGCGATCGAGAACCTCGTCTTCTACGGGAGGCTGTACGGGCTCGAGGACCCGGAGTCGCGCGGCCGCGAGGCGCTGGCGGTGGTGGGGCTCGAGGGGATGGCGGACGAGCGCGCGGGGACGATGTCCCGCGGCCAGGTGCAGCGGCTGTCGATCGCCCGGGCCATCCTCCACGGTCCGCGGCTCCTCCTCCTCGACGAGCCCTACGCCGGACTCGACCCCCACGCCGCGGGTCGGTTGTCCGGGATCCTGGAGCGACTGTCGCGCGAGGGGCGGACGATCCTCCTGACGACCCACGACCTCGACCGGGCGCCGACGGCGGCGAGCCGATACCTGGTGCTGGTCGATGGTCGGGTCCGGGCGGCGGGCGCGCGCGCCGAGCTCCCCGAGTTCGAGCTCCGCACGGCCTACGAGGCCGCCGTGGCCGCGGCCGGAGAGGCCCGGTGGGTGGCGGGGTGAGGGCGGCTACGGCGCTCGCGATCCTCGCCAAGGACCTCCGCCTCGAGGTGCGGCGGGTCGAGAGCCTGGGGACGATGGCGGTGTTCGGCGTGCTGGTGGTGGTGATCTTCGTCTTCGCCGGCGACCCGACGCCGGAGGACCTCTCGCGGCTCGGGCCGGGCGCGCTGTGGGTGGCGTTCCTGTTCGCCGGGGCGCTCGGCTTCGGCCGCTGGTTCGCGGCCGAGGAGCGCAACGCCGCGCTCCAGGGGATGCTGCTGACTCCGGTCGACCGGGGCGTGCTGTTCCTCGGCAAGTGGGCCGGCGCGACCACCTTCCTGCTGCTTCTGGAGCTCGTCCTGGTGCCGGTCGCGCTCACGATGTACGGGCTCGACCCGCACGGGGCGTGGCTCGAGCTGGCGCTGCTGTTGGTCGTGGTGGCGGTGGGCTACGCCGCGCTCGGGACCTTCTTCGCCGCGGTGGCGGCGCGGACTACGGCCGGCGAGCTGTTGCTGCCGGTCCTGCTGTTTCCGCTGAGCGTGCCGCTGGTGCTGGCGGGGGCCGAGGGCGGGCAGGCGCTCTTCCAGGCCGGCCCGCGGGAGGGATACTGGGACTGGCTGGGGCTGGCGGTGGCGTTCGACGTGATATTCGGGACGGTGTGTGCGATAGGCTTCGAACACGTCATCGAGGAATGAGCACGGGGTGCTGAAAACGGCGCGTCTCGCGGACTTCGCTCCTCGTCGGGCCTGCGGCGTGGCCGTGCTTCGCACGCGGCCACGCCTCGGCCCTCCTCGTCGCGAAGCCCACGATCCGCACCGTTTTGAGCACCCTTCTACAGGGGAGTGGATGGCATGAGGTGGTGGCCGGGGTCGTGGGGGCAGTTTTGGCGGACGCTCGACGGGCGCGTCTACCATGGCTTGATGTGGGCCCGGCCGTGGATCGGATGGCTCGCCGCCGGGCTCATGATCGCCGTCTTCGGCCTCGTCTTCTGGTGGGTGCCGCTCGAGGCGATCCAGGGCTGGCCGCAGAAGATCTTCTACATCCATGTCCCCTCGGCGTGGATCACGTACGCGGCGTTCGGGGTCGTCTTCGTCTCCTCGATCCTGTACCTCTGGCAGCGGGCGCCGCTGTGGGACGTCTACGCCCGGACGGCGGCGGAGGTGGGTTTCCTGTTCACCACCCTGACCCTGGCCACCGGGATGATGTGGGGCAAGCCCATCTGGGGCACCTACTGGACCTGGGACGCCCGGCTCACCACGACGCTGATCCTGTGGTTCATCTACGGCGGCTATCTCCTGCTCCGGGCGTACGCCCGCCCGGACGTCGACGTGGCGCGGATGGCCGCGATCGTGGGGATCGTCGGCTTCCTCGACGTTCCGATCATCCATCTCTCGGTCCTGTGGTGGCGGACGCTCCACCCCCAGCCGGTCGTCATGATCCTCGACGACCCGGGCGGAGGTCTGCCGGCTTCGATGCTGATCACCCTGCTCGTCTCGCTGGTCGCCTTCTCGCTGGTGTTCGCCTGGCTGTGGATCCAGCGGGTGTGGCAGGAACGGACGGCGGAGAACCTGGCCCTGCTCGAGACGCTGCTGGAGCGCCGGGTCCGGGAGGAGTCGCCGGCGTGACCCATTACCTGGCAGCCTACGCGATCTTCTGGGCGGCTCTGTTCGGCTACCTGCTCGGGCTCTCGAGTCGCCA
>JAHWKZ010000061.1 GCA_019347645.1 Gemmatimonadota bacterium
ATCTCGCCGTTGGCGTAGCGGGCTCCCTGCTGATAGAGGGCGGAGTTCGCCGACCCGGTGTTGATGATCGAGTTCGTGCTCCGGCCGAAGACCATCCCGGGGCCGCCGGTGGCCAGCATCACGGCGTCGCCCGGGAACGCCCGGATCTTGAGCGAGGCGAGATCCATGGCCACGATCCCCCGCCCGACGCCGTTCCCGTCGCGGACGGCGCGGAGGAACTCCCACCCCTCGTACTTGCTGACGAGACCCTCGTCCTCGTAACGCCGGACCTGCTGGTCGAGCGCGTACATGAGCTGCTGTCCGGTGGTGGCGCCGGCGTAGGCGGTGCGGTGGACCTTGGTGCCCCCGAAGCGGCGGAAGTCGAGGCGTCCCTCGGGGGTGCGGTTGAAAGCCACCCCCATGCGGTCGTAGAGGTAGATGATGTCCGGGGCGGCCTCCGTCATCTCCTTGACCGGCGGCTGGTTGGCCAGGAAGTCGCCGCCGTAGACCGTGTCGTCGAGGTGGATCCACGGGCTGTCGCCCTCGCCCTTGGTATCCACCGCGCCGTTGATCCCTCCCTGCGCGCAGACCGAATGGCTCCTCGAGACGCGCACCAGGCTGAACAGGTCGACGGGATGCCCCCGCTCGGCGATCCGGATCACGGTCATCAGGCCGGCCAGTCCGCCCCCGACCACGATGAATCGCGGGGTCTCGTCGGCGTTCACCTCCACCTCACCGGATGAAGGCCCAGATCGCCGCCAGCGAGACCGCGAGCACCAGCGCGCCGAACACCGCCGCCACCTTCGCCGCGACCACCCGGGCCCGGGTGCCGACCACCAGGCCCCACGTCAGCAGGAACGTCCGCAGCCCGTTGGCGAAATGGAACGAGACCGCCACCAGCCCCACCACGTAGAAGGCGACCCAACCGGGTTCGGCGAAGATCCGCGCCATCATCTCGAATTCGATCGGTGTCCCGTACAGGTAGTTCGCCAGCCGGGTCTGCCAGAAATGCCAGCCGATGAAGATCAGCGAAACGATCCCGCTCCACCGCTGGAGCCAGTACATCTCGTTGTTCGCGTAGGTGTACTGCAGCGGGTTGGGCTTGCCGGTGGCGTGGATGTAGATGCCGTAGATCGAGTGGTACAGGATCGGAGCCCAGATCAGCGGGATCTCGATCAGGATCAGGTAGGGGAGGCTCTCGAGGAACTCCGCGACCTCGTCGTACGTCTCCGCCCCGCTGGCGGCGAACGAGTTGATCCCGAGATGGATGATCACGTAGAGGCCGATCGGGAGGATCCCGGTCAGCGAGTGGAGGCGGCGGAGCCAGAAGGTGCGGCGGTCGATGGACGTTGCGGATGAGTGTCGTTCAGCCCGTGCCACCTCGCCTCCCTCCTGCTCGAGGGGCGCTCAAGACGGTGCAGATCGTGGAAATCGTGAGGAAGGCATCCGAGGCGTGGGCCGCGTGCGAAGCACGGCCACGCCGCAGGCGTCCTGAGGAGCGATGGCCGCGAGACGCGCCATTTTCAGCGCGGCCCTAGAGATTGAGCTTCGACATGGTTTCTTTCACGTGCGCCGCCGAGGCGTGAAGGGCTTTCCTCTCCTCCCCCGTCAGCTCGATCTCCACGATCTCCTTGATCCCCCCCGCCCCCAGCTTCACCGGCACCCCCACGTACACGTCGCTCAAGCCGTACTCGCCCTGCAGCCACACCGCGCAGGGCAGGATCCGGTTGCGGTCGCGGAGGATCGACTCGGCCATCTCGACCACGGCCGCGGACGGCGCGTAGTAGGCGCTGCCGTCCCCCAGCAGCTCCACGATCTCGCCGCCTCCCTTGCGGGTCCGCTCCACCAGCGCCTCGATCCGCTCCTCGGACAGCAGGTGCGGGAGCGGGATGCCGGCCACGGTGGAGTATCGGGGCAGCGGCACCATGGAGTCGCCGTGGCCGCCGAGCACGAAGGCGGAGACGTCGCGGACGGAGACTTCGAGCTCCATGGCGATGAACGAGCGGAAGCGCGCGGTGTCGAGCACGCCCGCCATCCCGATGATGCGCTTGCGGTCGAAGCCGGTGGTCTTCAGAGCCACGTAGCTCATCACGTCGAGGGGATTCGACACGACCAGCACGATCGCGTGCGGGCACCGCTCGCGGATTTCGTCGCTGACGCCCTGGACGATGTCGGTGTTCTTCCGGAGCAGGTCGTCCCGGCTCATGCCGGGCTTCCGGGGGAGCCCGGCGGTCACCACGACGACGTCGCTCCCCTCGGTGAGAGCGTAGTCGGTGCCGCCGGTCAGGCGGGTGTCGTATCCGACGACCGGGGCGGCCTCCCACAGATCGAGCGCCTTGCCCCGGGGCATCCCCTCGACGATGTCGATCAGGACGACCTCGTTGGCGAGGCCGAGCTCGGCGAGCCGCTGGGCCGTCGTCGCGCCGACGTGGCCCGCGCCGACGACGGTGATCTTGACGCGGCCGCTAGCCACTCAGCCTTCGGCGACGACCGAGACGAGCTTCCGGTCCCGGCCCCTGCGCTCGAACTGCACGACCCCGTCGCTGGTCGCGAACAGGGTGTCGTCCTTGCCCCGGCCGACGTTCAGCCCGGGATGGAACTTCGTGCCTCGCTGCCGCACCAGGATGTTCCCGGCGCGGACGTGCTCGCCGCCGAACTTCTTGATCCCGAGCCGCTGGCCCGGGGAGTCGCGCCCGTTCCGGGTGGACCCCATTCCCTTCTTGTGCGCCATCTCTTCCTCCCTGTTCCGATCTCGTCGCGCTTACTCTTCGTCCTTGTGCGAGCGGGTCTTGTGGATCGAGAGCCCCCGCTCGGTGTCGTACTCGTTGCCGCAGACGTCGCAGGCGAAGGAGCCCGCCTCGCGCACGTCCCCGTCCGAGCCCGAGTCGGCGGTGGCCTCCTCGCCGACCTTCTCGTCGATGGAGACGCCGGTGATCCGGAGCTCGGTGAAGTTCTGGCGGTGGCCGGTCTTCCGGCGGTACCGCTTCCGCCGCTTCATCTTGAAGACGGTGATCTTCTTCCCCCGGCCGTGCTTGACGATCTCGGCCTTCACCGTCGCCCCCTCCACCGTCGGGCTGCCGACGTGCATGGAATCCGGGCCGGCCGCGTAGAGGACCCGGTCGAAGGTGACCTCGTCGCCGGGCTCGCCCTCGAGCGACGGGACGCGGATCGTCCTTTCCGGGGCAACCGTGAACTGCTTGCCGCCCGTCTCGATGATGGCACGCATGGATCTCTCTCGATTCGGATGAAAAAAAAAGCCAGGAAATGCCTGCTACGAAGGGCCTGAAACTACCCTCCGGCGGGCCGCTGTGTCAACCGCGCCGGGCGGCGCGGGACGCGCGCCTCACCCGGCCAGATCGAGCTTCAGGGGGCGCTGCGACGGCATCGCGAACAGCTCGAAGTCGTCGCGGTGCAGCAGGGGGTCGTCCCGGATCTGGATGTCGATCCCGAAGTTCTCCTCCAATCGCTGGATCGTCTCCTTCTCGCCTTCGAGGACGTAGAGCGCGACCGCCGGGTGGAGGCGCACCTGGACCTTCTTCTCCCGACCGTCGATGCCCACCCGACGAAGCTGCCGCTCCACCTTCCGGGCGATGGCGGAGAAGGTGAGCACGCGTCCCGTGCCCGCGCACTCCTCGCAGATCTCGGTGGCGGTCTGGTAGAGGCTCGGGCGCCGGCGCTGACGGGTCATCTCGATCAGCCCGAGCTCGCTCACCTCGAACGCCTTGGTCTTGGCCCGGTCGCGGCCGAGCCAGGTCTTGAGCTCGTGGAGGACCTTCTTGCGGTTGGCCTGCACCTCCATGTCGATGAAGTCGATGACGATGATCCCGCCGATGTCTCGCAGCCGGAGCTGCCGGGCGACCTCGCGGGCCGCCTCCAGGTTCGTTCGGAGGATGGTGGCCTCGGGGTCCTTCTTGCCCGTGTACCGGCCCGTGTTGACGTCGATCGAGGTCAGCGCCTCGGTCGGCTCGACCACGATCGATCCGCCCGACTTCAACCGCACCTGACGCTGCATCGCGGCCTCGATCTCCACCTCGATCCCTTCGGCGTCGAAGAGCGGGATGCGCTCGGTGTAGAGCTTCACCCGATCGAGCAGCTCCGGAGAGACCTTCTTCAGGTACTTGCGGATCTGGTTGGAGAGGTTGCGGTCGTCGATGACGAGACGGTCGACCTTGTCGCTGAAGACGTCGCGGATCAGGCCGCTGGTGAGCTCGGCCTCCTGGTGGAGCAGCGTCGGGGCCTTGGAACGACCGGCCTTGCTCTTCACCTTGTTCCAGGTATCGACGAGACGGCGCACCTCGCGCTCGAACTCCTCCTTCGTCGTCTCCTCACCGGCGGTCCGTACGATGACGCCGCCCTCCTTCGGCTTGACGTTCTGGAGGATCTGGCGCAGCCGGCTGCGCTCGGAGCGCTCGTCGATCTTGCGGCTGATCCCGATGTGGTCGACACCGGGCATGAAGACGAGGAACCGACCGGGCAACGAGAGCTGACCGGTCAGCCGGGGGCCCTTGGTGGAGATCGCCTCCTTGGTGACCTGCACCAGGATCTCCTGGCCACGCTTCAGGACGTCCTGGATCGGCGGACCGTTGCTCGACCGGCGACGACCGCGGCGGCCGCGGCCGTTGTCCTCCTCCTCGTCGTCCTCATCGCCCGCGTAGTTCTTCGAGGCGAGGTCGGAGACGTGGAGGAAGCCGCTCTTCTCCATCCCGATGTCGATGAACGCCGATTGCATGCCGGGGAGGACCGCGGTGACGAGGCCCTTGTAGATATCCCCGACGTGGCGCTCCTCCTCCTCGCGGTCGAGCAGCAGCTCGACGAGCTGCTCGTCCTCGAGGATGGCCACGCGGGTTTCCTTGGGGGTGACGTTGACGAGGATCTCGCGCTTCACGAGAGCCTCGGGGCGAAGCTGGGCATGATGTAATGTCTCCAGGCGGGCGTCCGGGACGAGGCCCCGGACGCGAGCCCTCAGGCCACTAGCCCTCGGCGTCCTCGACCGCGGATCCCGTCGTCAGGCGCGGGGCGGCGGGCGACGGACCCGGCGCAGCCGGGTCGATCCGGATGTAGAGGGGATGGACGGTGCGACGAGGAGCGTCGGCCGTGGCGATGATGGCTCACGTTGATCAGTCCTTCGCGGCGGCGCGCTCCGGAACGCGGGCCTCGCCCGAACGGACCGCTCCGCCGTCACGAAAATCGTGGTACGTTTCGGGGCCCCGCCGTGGGTCTCGCGGGAGGTCCCGGACGAAAAAACCTGTCGGCCGATATCCCTGTGCCGATATATGAGGGTCGGCCGATCCTGAATATACCCAGTTCGATGCCGCCACTCAACCTTTTGTTCGACCCCCTCAATCCTCCAGGATCAACAGCATGTTCTCGTAGTCGAACGCGACCCGCTTGCCCCGGAAGAACGGGAAGCCGAGGATGCCTCGGAGCTCGATCCCCCATGCCTCGCCGGGCTCGGCGTCGAGCAGCAATCCTCGCAGATCCGTCTCCAGACGACCGCCGGCCTCCACCGAGAACCGTCGCGGGTCGAGGCGCAGCGCGGCGGCGGTCTCGCGATCGATCAGCAGATCGCTGGCGCCGGTGTCGGCGAGGAGCGGGAGCTCCCGCGACCCGTCCACCCGCGCCGGGAGGACGGGCCACACCCCGTTCGCGTCGAGGAAGAAGGGCGTGACGCTCTTGCGGATCCGCGTCCGCCGCACCGCGTAGTCCTCGCCGCCGGACCCGTAGCGGATCGCTTCGATCCGGCGGTGGCCGTAGTCCAGCACCACGAGGAACTCCCGGAGGACGATGGCCGGGTTGAGGACGGCGGCGATGTACCACTCCCCCTGTCCGCGGAGGTTGAGGGCGCCGAAGTCCCCCACGGCGAACGGGACGCGCTCGACGACCGCGCTCCCGATCTGGAGCCGATCGACCAGGGCGTGCCCACCGGCCGAGGACCGGTAGGCGCCGTGGAGCCGGCCGCCGGGCCAGACCTCGATCCCCGCCTGGCGGGCGTACTCCCGGTCGATGACGTTCCGCTCCGCCCCGGTGTCCAGGAGCACGTAGACAGGGTCACCGTCGTCGATCCTCACCGGCACGTAGGGGATCTCGTCGCCGGGCTTGAGATCGAAGTTGACCTGGATGCGGGTCACCCGGGGGTCGAACCGGACGGCGGGGGCCTCCCCCACCCGCTCCCAGAATCGGCGCAGGTTGTCGTACCCCTCGGCGCGCGGATCGTCCGGGGCGAGCCGGAGGAAGGTGTCCAGACCGGCGGCGGCGGCGGCGTAGTCTCCGTCCGCCGCCGCCCAGTGCGCCAGGGCGAGCGCGTAGCGCGGATCGGGACGGGTGGCCAGCGCCCGCCGCCCCCGCTCGCGAGCCTCCTCGAGTCGGTTCCGCGCCGCGGCCACCAGTCCGAGCCCCCACCAGCCGTCGGCGTCCGTGGGATCCAGCGTCGTCGCCCGCGCCAGCGCCTCCGCGGCGGCGTCGATGTCCGCCAGGCGGTAGCGCGCGAGCCCGAGGAGCGTCCAGAGCCGGGCGTCGTCCTCCGCCACGTTGACGCCGCGCACCGCCTCCACCGCCGCCGGGTGAGGATCCCCGAGGTCGAGATAGGACTCGGCGAGGCCGCGGTGGATCGCGGCTGTCTCGTCGTAGAAGTAGCGCTCGCTGGATCCGTAGAGGAGCTCGAGGCCGAGGAGGCCCTGGGCGCGGCGGTACTCTTCCACCGCTTGCTCGGCTCGCCCAGCCGCCCGCGCGGCGGCGGCCCGCCGCAGGCTCGCGGCCAGCGAATCGTCGACCGACTCCCGGCCCGGCAGGGCGGCCGCGTCGTCGTAGAGGGGAGCCGACGCCTCCTGGGCGGCGGCGCCGGTCGCCGTGGCGAACGCGAGGAAGAGCGGCCCGAGGCGGATCGCCTCCGCCCTCAGCGTCCCCCCACGAACGCGGAGAGGAGCCCGCCCAGCTTCCCCGCGGCCGAGAACATCACGCCCTGGAGGAGCTGCGAGAACGGGACCGCCTGCGACGCGGCCGGCGGTGAGAAGGCGAAGAAGCCCGGGGCCACCGCCGGCGCCCAGTCGAGCGTCAGGTCCACGGCGTAGGAGCCCCCGCCCGCCACCGTGGCATCGACGTGGACGTGACGCGCGCGGCCGGCGCCGTCGTAGGCGGGCTGGACACGATCTGGACGTCCCGCCGGCCCTGGACGTGGACGGCCACGCGGGAGGGACGCGGGCCCGCGCCGTACGCGAACTCGATCCGCACGTCGGCCCGGCCTGGCCGGTCGAGCGCGACTCGCAGCGGCAGGCTCGTCCGCTCGTCGATCCAGTAGGTCGCACGGACGCCGGGCTCCGGCGTCTCCTCGAGACGCCAGGCGGGGGCCCCGCCGACGGCCTCCTCGCCGCGGAATTCGAGCGCGCCGTAGCCGGCGCGGAGGTTCGCCCGCATCGCGTCCACCTCGGCCGCCGGATCGGCGAAGAGGAACGCGCCGGCGAGCGAGCCGGGCGATCCGGCGGCGTGCTGCTGGAGCGCCTTCACGTACAGGAGCGCCCGCCCCGGGTCGACGACGAGGGTCAGCGGTCCCACGTCCCCGGATGCGTCGAGGCGCCAGCGCCGGTTCGGGCGATCGACCACGGCGTTGGCGGTCACCCCGACGTTCGCTCCCGCCCCGGCCCCGCGCAGGTTGACCCGCGCGCGCACGCGCCGAGCCTCGGCGTAGCGGTCGAGCGCCCAGTGGCGCTCGACCGCGTCGAGCGAGGCCAGCGCGATCTCCGCCGCGCGCTCGTCCGGCGCCGACGCCCCCTGCTGGGCGAGCGTCGGCCCGGCCCCCGCGAGGAGCGCCGCCAGGGCGATCGTCAGCCTCGCGGCCGCGCGGCCGAGCGTGTGGGGCCTCGATGTCCTCATGGGTGGATCAGTACCGTCCGTCGGGCCAGAGGGTTCCGCCGACCCCCGCGAGCTCGGCCAGACCGGCCTCGTCGACGACACCGCGCTCCCCGGCCACCTCCAGCAGCCGCAGCAGGATGCGGGCGGTCGCACGGGCGTCCCCGAGAGCCCGATGGCGACCGTGGACCGTGACGCCGAAGAGGTGCGCCAGCGCGTCCAGGTTCCGCCGCCGGACGTGCGGGAGGAGGCGCCGCGCGAGACGCACGGTGCACAGCTTCGCGTTCGTCAGCCGACCGCCTCGGGCGAGCAGCAGCTCGGCGTTGACGAAGCGCCAGTCGAACCCGGCGTTGTGGGCCACGAAGGGGCAGCCGCCGAGGAAGTCGAGGAAGTCGTCGGCGACGGCGGCGAACGGGGGCGCGGCGGCCGTCATCCGGCCGTCGATCCCGGTGAGCCGCTCGACGAACCACGGGATCGCCCGCCCGGGATCGAGGAGGGAGGACCATTCTCCCTCGAAGCGACCGCCGCGGAGGCGGACCGCCGCGATCTCGATGAGCCGGTCCCCCGGCGGCAGGCCGCCGGTGGTCTCGACGTCGACGACGACGAACGGGATCTCCGCCAGCGACCGCGTCGCCCCGGCGGAGACCGGCGGAGACAGCGACCATCGTCCGTCGCGCCGCTCGAACGCCGGATCCTCGCCGAGCAGCACGCCGAGCAGGCGCTCGGCCGTGCGCCGGTCGACACCGGCGAAGCCGAACACGTGGGAAGCCAGCGCCTCCGGGGACGAGGGGCCGTCCTCGAGCCGCGCCCTCGCCTTCGTCCGCAGCGACGTCGTCCGCGGGGCGAGGGGGCTCACTTCGAGCGGACGACCGTGGCCTGGAGCTCGCTGCCGTTGGCGCCGTCGATGGTGACCTTG
>JAHWKZ010000062.1 GCA_019347645.1 Gemmatimonadota bacterium
TCACGGCGCGAGAGGAGAAGCCGCTCTCGATCATCGAGAGGTAGACCAGGTCCTCGGGCAGCCCCGCCGAGCGGAGCCGTTCCTTGAGGTACGGGAGCCAGGCCCCGGATCGGATCAGGTAGCGCTCGAAGGAGTCGGGGATGCGGGTGGCGAAATAGTCGAGCCACCACTCGACCCGATCGTTGAGGACAATGGGGATGTCGTAGCCGACTTTCTCGTCGATCAGGGCCGCCCCTTCCTCCCTGAGCAGTGACTCGAGGCCCGCCTCGAGGCGCGGGGGACTGGCTCCGGGCGGCGGCTCGTACCGCGCCTCCCGCAGCGCCACGAGGTCGCGCTGCTCCTGCGCGGTGAGCTGGTCGCCAAGCAGGAGAAGAAGCTCTTCGTTGGGGGACGGAGTGGGCTCGCGTACGGGGGGAGGGGGTCCGTAGCTCGCCACCGGTGGCTTGGACGAGGCGCAGCCGATCGCGAGCAGGGCGGCTACGGCGAGGATGGTGGCGCTTCTCACCGGGACAAAGATTCGGGCTCGTCGATCCGCATGCAACCCACCGGGGCAAAGAGTGTATTTATCGGAGCGACGGTGACCGCGTGACGCGGTCTGCCCCCACTGCTATCGAACGCGTTGATATACTCGACGCGAGCTCTCGAGTTCCAAGAGGTGAATGCATGCGATCGATCTCGATCGCGGCCCTGATCGGGGCCGCTCTCCTGACGCCCACCCTGGCCGCGGGTCAGGACATCGCGCGGATCTTCTCCAACGAGGCCTTCTACGAGGAGCACGACGTCCTCCAGGCTCAGGGAGACGTGCCGTTCATCGCCGACGTGTGGACGCTCCCCACCGCGGGTGACTCCACCCGGGTCCTGCTCGGCGTCTCGCTGTCCAACGACGCGCTGCAGTTCGTCCGCACGGGCGACGGCACGTGGCGCGCGAGCTATGCGGTCCGGGCGACGATCGAAGACGACGACCTCGTCTTCGATCGGACCTGGGACAAGTCCGTCGACGTGCGGACCTTCGACGAGACGAGCCTCACGAGCGAGACCATCGTCTTCCAGGCCGAGCTGTCGCTCCCGCCCGGCGAGTTCGAGCTCGCCGTCACCGTCCGCGATCGCAACGCCGACGACGCGACCCGGGTGAAGCACCCGATCGAGGTACCCTCCTTCCGGCCGGTCGCGCTCGGCGAGCCGGTGCTTCTCAAGCTCGTGCGCGGGGAAGGACCCGAGGCGGAGTTCATCGTCCACCCGTCGCACTACTACGCGAGCGCTCCGTCGGCGATCGAGGTGCTCGCGGTCGCGCTCGCGGCGCCGGGGAGCGGTCCGTACCGGCTCTCCGCGCGCCTGGTGCCGAAGGAGGAGGGCCGCGTCGGGACGATCCCCGAGTGGAGCGCCGAGGTCGCCCCTGACTCCAGCGGGATCGTGCGGACCTTCGGCGCCCTCGAGAATCGAGAGCCCCGGTTCGGAGAGTACGGCCTTGAGATCCAGCTCGCCGACAGCACCGGGTCGATCGTGGCAAACCGGGAGATCCCGCTGCTGATCGCCGGTTCGAGCGGCTGGATCATCGACAACTGGGAGGACGCGCTCGAGCTGATCCAGTACGAGGCCACGGGCAGGGAGATGGACCTCCTGGAGGACGTCGAGGGGCCCGAAAGTCGGATCGAGGCGTGGAATTGCTTCTGGGCGATCCGCGACCCCGCACCGAGCACGACCGGCAACGAGGCGATGCAGGATTACTTCCGGCGCCTCCAGATCGCCGAACGGACCTGGACGAGCGCGCTCCGGAAGGGCTATCTGAGCGACCGCGGCCGGGTCTTCATCACCCTCGGCCCCCCCGATGACATCCAGGAGCGGCCGATGCCTCGCGAGGGACGGCCCTTCGAGGTGTGGACGTACTACAGGAACAACTTCCAGATCGTGTTCGTCGACCGCATCGGGTTCAACAATTACCAGTTGTGGGACCAGAGCGTGCCGGTCTACCAGCACGAGTTGTCGGTGATCGAGCGGCGCAAGCGGCAGTTTCTCCGGGAGCGGGCCGACCAGTGTCCGCTGCTCGCCTCCGCGTTCGAGTAGCCGGCGCGGCGTCTAGCCTTACCTTCCCTTCCATGCCGGCCGAGTTCGTCGACAGGCTCCCCGCCTGGGTCCCCGCCATCGAGTGGCGCTGGATCGCCGCTCTCGCGGTGGTCCTCTTCGCGTACCTCGTCTACCGCTTCGCCGCGCGGCGGATCGGCATCCAGGTCGCCGACGCCGAGAAGCGGCACCTCTACCGCAAGCGCGTCTCCTACACGATCGCCGCACTGGTCGTCCTGGTTCTCTCGATCGCATTCTTCGAGACGCTCCGCGAGCTGGGGACGGTCCTCGGCTTCATCGGCGCCGGCCTGGCGATCGCCCTTCGTGAGTACCTCGCCTCGTTCCTGGCCTGGTTCTACATCCTCGGCCAGCGGAACGTCGCGCTCGGCAGCCGGATCGAGATCGGCGGCCCCTCCGGCGTTCGCGGCGACGTCATCGACATCGGCGTCTTCAAGTTGACTCTCGTCGAGGTTCGCGGCGAGGGGATGGGCGAACAGTCGAGCGGCCGGCTGGTGACGGTGCCGAACTTCAAGATCCTCACCGACCCCGTCTACCTCTTCACCGCCGGCTCCGCGTTCGTCTGGGACGAGATCGAGTTCACCATCACGTTCGAGAGCGACTGGGAGCGGGCGAAGGAGGTCGTGGATGAGATCGGGACGGAGATCTACGAGCCACACGCCGCCGATATCGAGGCCGGCTTCCGGCAGATCGAGAGCGCCTACGCGTTCCGCTACGGGGTGACGACCCCGATCGTCTACGTCTCGATCGCCGCCAGCGGGGTGACACTGCGGCTCCGCTACCTGACCCACGTGCGGCAGCGGCGCGGCAACCGGGACCGGATCTACCGTGAGGTCCTGAAGCGCTTCGGCGCGGAGGAGCGGATCGAACTCGCCTATCCCACCAGCCGGGTCTACCGGACGGAGATCGACATGGTGCGGCTCGGGGAGCAGGACCTGGAGGAGGGCGAGGAGGCGGCGCCCGAGGAGCCGTCCGGGCCTACGGATCGCGGCGGACCGCTCGGCGGGAGCCTCTCCTAGGCTAATCGGCGGCGGGCGTGGCACCCCTCTCGGCGATCCACGCCTCCACCCGGCCCTCGAGCAGGTCGAGCGGCAGAGCCCCCGCGCCGAGCACCACGTCGTGGAACTCCCGGATGTCGAAGTCGTCCCCGAGCGCCTCCTCGGCACGGGCCCGCAGCGCCTTGATCCTCAGCTCGCCGATCTTGTAGGCCAGCGCCTGGGCCGGCCAGACGATGTACCGATCGATCTCGACGGTGATGTCGTGGAGGGGCTTGCTGCTGTTGGCCGCGAAGAAGTCGATCGCCCGCTGCCGGTCCCATCCGAAGGCGTGCATTCCGGTATCGACCACCAGCCGGACCGCGCGCCACATCTCGTAGGTCAGCTGTCCGAACTTGGAGTAGGGGTCCTCGTAGAACCCCATCTCCTCTCCGAGGCTCTCGGCGTAGAGGCCCCACCCCTCGACGAACGCCGTCGGGCCGGTGAAGCGGCGGAACCGCGGCAGGTCCTCGAGCTCCTGCGCGCGCGCGATCTGGAGGTGGTGGCCGGGCACCGCCTCGTGGAGCGTGAGCGCCTCCATCTCCCATTTCGGTCGGGTGTCCAGGGCGTAGGTGTTGGCGAAGAACCATCCCGGACGGCCGGCCTCGGCCGATCCTCGCCGGTAGTACGCGGTGGTCTGGGACTTCTCGGCGAACGCCGGGACCGCCTTCACGCCGTAGGGCAGACGCGGAAGGGTCCCGAACAGCGCCGCCAGCTCGGGGTCGGCCCGCTTCAGCGCCTGGATGTCCCGGTAGCCGGTCAGCAGCGCCTCGGGATCGTCGTGGTAGAAGCGGGGGTCGGTCCGCAGCCATTCGGTGAAGGCGGCGAAGTCGTCGCCGTCCGGCGCGTCGGGATCCGCGGCGCGCGACTCCGCCGTGGCCGCGATGATCGCCTCCATCTCCGAGCGGATCCGCGCGACCTCCGCCAGCCCGAGCTCGTGGATCTCGCGGGGCGAGAGGTCGGTCGTGGTGGAGCGCCGGACCCGGTAGGCGTACCACGCCTCGCCGTCCGGCAGCTCCGTCGCGGCGATGGCCCGGCGCGAGCCCGGGAGGTACGCCTCGTCGAGGAAGCGGCGGAGTCGCTCGAGAGCGGGGGCGATTCCTTGCTCGTAGGCGTCGACGGCGTCCATTCGCAGCCGCCCCCACGTCTCCTCCGGAATCGATGCCGGCCGCTCACGGAAGGCCTGGAGCATCGGGCTCTCCAGCGGATCCTCCACGATCAGAGCGGCGACCTGGTCGGGAACGTCGCGCAGCGGCACCCGTGGCTGGACGACGCCGGCCTCGAGACCCGCCTCCATCAGCGCGACCGTCTGCTCGATCCTCTCCGGCAGCCCGTGGAGCCGGGAGAGGATCGCCTCGAAGTCGTCCTCGGTGCGGGCGGGCATGGCGGCCAGGAGGTTCGCCGCCTCCTGATGGATCCCGTCGAGCTGGGTGATCGGCATGAGGTGGTCGGGGAAGCGCGTCCCCTCGACCTCGAGCTCGAGGTCGCGGCGGAACAGATCGTAGGAGAGCCGGTCCTCGGGGGAGAGGGCGTCGCGGGGGATCGACTCCAGGACGGCGAGGGGGTCGCCGAGCCGGGCGTGGCGACGCTCGATCGCCGCGAGCGAAGCGTCGGTCCAGGCGCCGTGGTCGGCGTCCTCCCAGCCGACCCACGTGGCCCACTCCGGGTACCACGCCATCCGACGCCGCCAGTCGAGCTCGAAGAGCGCGTGGAGCCGCTCGTCGGGGGAGAGGTCCTGGCGCTCGGCGAGCGCCTCGAAGCCCTCGCGGAAGTCGTCCTGGCCTCGGGCCGCCGGGGGCGCCAGGAGCGCCGCGACCAGGGTGAGGGCCGCGGCGAGACGCCAGGGCCTCACCCGGCGCCCCCGCCGTAGAGCTCGTCGATCTTGGCCGCCAGGATGAAGTCGTTCTCGGTCAAGTCGTCGATGGCGTGGGTCCACACCGTGAACGTCACCTGGTTGTAGTCGATCGTGATGTTGGGGTGGTGCCCCTCCTCCTCGGCCAGCTCCGCCACCTGGTTCACGAAGGCGACGGCGTCGGTGAACTCGTCGAACTCGAACTTCCGGACCAGCTTCCGGCCGGAGGAGACCGTCCACGCGGGCACGTTCTCGTGGAGTCGGAACACCTGCTCGGCCTTCAGCGGCGGGGTGTCCCCGGTGCAGGGTTGGCACTTCTTCGCGGTGAGCTCGGTCATCGTCGTCACCTCCGTCACCCTCCGGCGCGCTGCGCGACGCCGGGAGCTACAACTGCGTCTGAGAGCCTTCGAGTCGCTCGGCGAGCCACTCCTCCAGGCGATCGATCCCGATGCGGACCTGCTCCATCGAGTCGCGGTCCCGGACCGTCACGCTCCGATCCTCGACCGATTCGCCGTCAATGGTGATGCAGAACGGCGTCCCCGCCTCGTCCTGCCGGCGGTACCGCCGGCCGATCGAGCCGCCGTCGTCGTAGAAGACGTTCCACCGCGCCCTGAGCCCCCGGTGCACCTGGCCGGCGACCTCGGGCATGCCGTCGCGCTTCACCAGCGGGAAGACAGCCGCTTTGATCGGCGCGATGCGGGGGGAGAGCTTCAGCACGGTTCGGGCGCCCTTGCCCTCGCCCTCCTCTCGAAAGCCGTCGACCAGGCAGGTCAGGAGCGTCCGGTCGACGCCGGCGGAGGTCTCCACGATGTACGGGACGTATCGTTCCTTCGCCTCCTCGTCGTAATAGGAGAGCTTCTTCCCGCTCGCCTCCTCGTGACGCGAGAGGTCGAAGTCGGTGCGGTTGTGGATCCCTTCGAGCTCCTGCCATCCGAACGGGAACTCGTACTGGAGGTCGTAGGCGGCGGCCGCGTAGTGCGCGAGCTCGTCGGGGCCGTGCTCCTCGATCCGGATCTTCTCGTCTCGGATCCCGAGCTCGGCGTACCAGGCCCGCCGCTCGTCGCGCCACCGCTCCAGCCATTCCGTATCGGTGCCGGGCTCGACGAAGAACTGCATTTCCATCTGCTCGAATTCGCGGGTCCGGAAGATGAAGTTGCCGGGCGTGATCTCGTTCCGGAACGCCTTGCCGATCTGGGCGATCCCGAAGGGGATCTTCCGCCGCGAGGCGTTCAGGACGTTGAGGAAGTTCACGTAGATCCCCTGGGCGGTCTCGGGCCGGAGGTAGACGGCGGCGGCCTCCTCCTCCACCGGGCCCATGTGGGTCTTGAACATGAGGTTGAACTGCCGCGCCTCCGAGAGATCGCGCGAGCCGCACCGCGGGCAGCGGGGCTCGTCCATCGCCTCGAGGACGTCGGCCCGGAACCGGTGCTTGCAGTTCCTGCAGTCGACGAGCGGGTCGGTGAAGCCCGAAACGTGGCCCGACGCTTCCCACACCTTGGAGTGCATGAGGATGGCGGCGTCGAGGCCCTCGATGTCGTCGCGGCGCCGGACCATGCTGTCCCACCAGAAGTCCCGGACGTTCCGCTTCATCTCCACCCCGAGCGGGCCATAGTCCCAGGTTGAGCCCACGCCGCCGTAGATCTCGGAGGACTGGAACACGTATCCGCGCCGCTTGCACAGCGACACCAGCCGGTCCATCACCTCGCCGGCGGCGACGTTCCCCCAGTCGGAGAGCGCGGCCTCCGGGGCGGCGGTGGCCTCGGTGGGCTGAGGGCTGTCGTTCATGGGAGAAGTAGTTTCGTGACTGGGCACGGATCGCGCCAGTCGACGCGGCGTCATGATGGAGACCCGGCGGGACCGCTCGAAGACGGCGCCGCTCAGCCCGCTTCCGCGACGCAGTCCGGCGAGCCGGGATCGAGCCCGGGCGGGATCGTGGGGCTTCCGATCGTGAACGGGATGGTGACGACCCGATTCCCGCCCTCGAGGATCTCGACCCGGTAAGCACCCGAAGGAAGGGAGCCGGATCCCCCCAGCTTGACGATGCGGCTACCGGTTTCGGACTCGATCGGGGCGTCCTGTTCCAACCCCAGCTTGCAGCTCAGGTACCAGTGGACGGTGACCGGAGTGATCCCCGCTCGGGCGCCCTCCCAGCGGAACCAGAGGAGCACCGCGCGCGTGTCGGCGGAGAACTCCGTCCCCACTCGAGACGGATCGAGGATCCAGCGCCCGTCGGCATGCGCGGGCGGGTCGCTCGGATAGCCGCTCAGGCTGACGTCCGCGACCACCGCCGCGGGATCGTCCGGCGCGTAGGGCGCCATCACGATCCGGGGCAGCGACGACTGGGCGCAGTCGGGCGGGCTGAACGGTGCGTCCAGCGCCATCTTCTCGGTCATCCGGCCGTCACAGTCCGGGTCCCGGAGGAAGTACCCTCGCGCGGGATCTCCTTGCGGAAAGATCGCGTAGCCCCAGAGGACATCCCCCGTCCTGGCGCTCGCCACCCGGGTTCCATCCGGGCCTTCATGCACCTCGAACACCGTCTCGTCTCCGAGGATGTACGCGTTCGTGTCCTGCGTGCGCCGGCTTTCGGACAGCTCGCGAAAGCCTTCAAGGGACGGGACGGGAAAGCCGTCCTCGTCGACCTCCGGCTCGGATCCGCCCGCCGCGCCTCCCTGAGCGTGGACTGGAGCGGCGGTGAGAACCGCGAAGCACAGAGCGATCAGGCAGCCGACGTCGAACCGGAAGCTCGTCATTCGGGCATCGAATCCTTCCCGCGAGTGGGAGGTCGTTTATCGCGGCTGTCCGCCGCCGCTCGGCACGCCGCCCCCGCGGGTGACCGACCGGAGCGCCATCTCCTGGCGGCTCAGCATGCGACCGTTCAGGCCGAGGATGATGATCTCGCGCACCATGCCGATGCCCGGGATGAAGTGCCGCTCGGCCGTCGTCACGGCCGGACCTTCGTGCCGGACCAGAACGACGTAGCCCGGCTCGTGGCCGGCGGGACCTTCGACCGGGACCGGTCCCCACATCCGGTACTCTAGCGTGAAGGACCCGTCCCCCGCCGCGTACCGCCACTGGCGGGGCAGATCGGACGGCATCGGGAAGAACGGCCGTGGGGGGTCGAGCGTCGTGAGCGTGCCGTCTTCCCGCACCCGGGTCGACACGAGGCCGTTCTCGTTCGCCCGGAGCCATTCCTCCGACTGGACCTGACCGTCCCGACGGAGGACCAGGTGCGCGCCTGGGTCCTCCAGGCCCGCGATCGAGAGGGTGGCCGTCGCCCGGTAGATTCCATCCGGTCCCTGGAGCGACTCCGGCAGATCGAGCTGGGCGCCGGCGCCGGCCTCCTGGCTGAAGGCATAGGTCCACACGGTGCCCGGCTCAAGCGGCATGAGGCCGGCGGGATCGGTGACGACCGCGTCCTCGAGCGGCGGGGCGATCCGGAAGTCGGGCGACGCCCACGGCTCCCCATCGGCCGACACCTCGAGGCGGTACGCTCCCGGCGGGAACCGTCGCGGCAGTGTGTAGTGGAGGGCGCCCCGGCTCTCACCCTGGAGCGCCATGTCCACCTTGGCGACCTCGTACC
>JAHWKZ010000063.1 GCA_019347645.1 Gemmatimonadota bacterium
AGGGGGACGAGATCCTCGACGGCGTGAAGGCGCTGCTCGAGTCCGAGCGCTTCGGCGTCCGGGTGGCGACCCAGGACTGGCACCCGGCCGACCACCTCTCCTTCGCCAGCAGCCACGAGGGCCGCGAGGAGCGGGACGTGATCGATCTCCACGGCCACGAGCAGATCCTGTGGCCGGACCACTGCGTGCAGGACACGCCCGGCGCCGAGCTGGCGGTGGACCTCCCATGGGAGCGGGTGATGGCGATCGTCCGCAAGGGGACCGATCGCGAAGTCGACTCCTACAGCGCGTTCCGGAACAACTGGGATCCGGCCGGCGAGCGGCCGAAGACCGGCCTCGCCGGCTACCTCCGCGAGCGTGGGATCGAGCACGTGGTCGTCTGCGGACTGGCGCGCGACTTCTGCGTGAAGTGGAGCGCCGAGGACGCCGCCGACGAGGGGTTCGACGTCACCGTAGTCTGGGACGTCACCCGCCCGGTCGACCCCTCCTCGAACGAGAAGGTACGAAAGGATCTCGAGGAGGCCGGAGCCCGGATCGTCGACCTGGACGACCTGGGAATCGAGTAGGAACTCAGCGCCCGAGGCAGTCAAACGGCGCGGATAGACGAGGAGGCGAGCCGAGGCGTGGTGTGAACCACGCCGCAGGCGCGCCGTCCAGGAAATCGCCGCGAGATGCCAGGGCGGTCAAAACGGCGCAGATCGTGGTGATCGTGAGGAGGCGGGCCGAGGCGTGGTAGAAACCACGCCGCAGGCGCGCCGACGAGGGATCGCCGCGAGATGCGCCGTTTTCACCGCCCTACGCGTGGAGGACGAAGGCTTCTGGGTCTTCCAGTGTCTCCACCACCTTCCGCACGAACCTCGCCGCGTCGGCGCCGTCGTTCACCCGATGGTCGAACGCCAGGCAGAGCGGCAGCCGGCGCGCGATCGCGACCTGCGCGCTGCCCGGATCCTCGCCCACCGCCACCGGCTCGAGCCGGGCCCTCGCCATCCCCAGGATCGCCACCTCGGGCCAGCGGACGATGGGGGTGAACGCGGTTCCGCCGATCGGACCCGGGTTTGTGATCGTGAACGTGCCGCCCTGCATCTCCTCGCGCTCGATCTCCCCGCCGCGGGCGCGCTCGACGAGCCGGCTCGTCTCCACCGCGACCTCGGCCAGGCTCTTGCCGTCGGCGTCCCGAACCACCGGCACGAGGAGGCCGCGGTCGGTGTCCACGGCCACTCCCACGTGGTAGTGGCGCTTCAGGACCACCTCGCCCGCGTCCTCGTCGAGGCTGGCGTTGAAGCGCGGGAACTCCTTGAGGGCCGCCACCACGGCCTTCATGACCAGAATGGTCAGAGACAGCTCGCCACCCTCTTCGGCGATCTTCGGCGCGTACCTCCGCCGGAGCGCCTCGAGGGCGGTGACGTCGGCGACGTCCATGTGGGTGACGTGCGGGATCCGGGTCCAGGCCTCCGCCATCCGCCGCGCGGTCGCCCGCCGGACGCTGCGGAAGGGGATCCGCTCGACCTCGCCCCACCGCTCGAAGTCGGGGAGCTCGCCCGCCTCGCGGCGAGCCGGACGGGCCTCCTCCTCGACCTCGCCCGCCGCGGCGCGGACGTCCTCGACGGTCACCCGCCCCTCCGGGCCGCTCCCCTCCAACGACCCCAGGTCCACGCCCTCCTCGCGCGCGATCCGCCGGGCGGCGGGGGAGGCGGGGGTGGGGCGGGCCTCCCGGGCGGCGGGCTCGGCTTCCGCCTCCGCGGCGGGCTCCTCTTCCTCCTCGGGCGCCTCGGCCTCTTCGGGCTCGGGCCCCGGCAGCTCGCCGACCGCCGCGGCGCCCGTGTCCTCGGGCTTGCCGGCCTCCTCGGCGGGCTCCTCCTCCTCGGGCGCCTCCTCCTCGGGCGCTTCCTCCTCCTCCTCGGGCGCCTCCTCTTCCTCCTCGGGCGCCTCCCCTTCTTCCTCGGGCGCTTCCCCCTCCTCGCGGTACGTCATCAGAACGTCGCCGACCTCCACGATATCGCCCTCGGAGACCCGGATCTCCTGGATGGTCCCGGTGAACGGCGAGGGGACGTCCATCGCCGCCTTGTCGGTCTCCACCTCGAGGACGATGTCGCCGTCCTCGACCTCGTCTCCCTCCGCGGCTTTCACCGACAGGATCTCCGCCTCGTGGATCCCCTCGCCCGGGTCCTCGAACGTCCACTCCTTCGCCATCCTATGCCTCCGTCTCCAGCACTTCCCGGGCCCCCGCCACGATCCGCTCCACCGCGGGCAGATACGCCTGCTCGCGCGCGAAATACGGGGTGATCACGTCGGGCGCGGTGATCCGCTTCACCGGGGCTTCGAGCCACCAGAACACCTTCTCGACCAGCCGGGCGACGACCTCCGCGCCGGGGCCGAAGGAGCGCGGCGCCTCGTGGACGACGGCCACCCGCCCCGTCTTCCGCGCCGACACGGCGATCGTCTCGGCGTCGAGGGGGGACACCGTCCGCACGTCGATCACCTCGGCGGCGACGCCGTCCTCGTCGGCCAGCACCTCGGCCGCGTCCAGGGTCCGCTTCAGCATCGCCCCCCAGGTCACCAGGGTGATCTCCGCGCCCTCTCGTGCCACCGCCGCCTGGCCGATCGGCAGCGTCTCCTCCTCGTCCGGGACCTCCTCCCTAAAGGCGCGGTAGATCGCCTTCGGCTCGTAGAAGACCACCGGGTCGGGGTCCCGGATGGCGGCCACCAGCAGCGCCCGCGCGCTCCTCGGCCCCGACGGGATCACCGTCTTGAGTCCGGGGGTGTGGGCCCAGTACGCCTCCCGGCTCTCGGAGTGGTGCTCGAGCGCTCGGACCCCGGCGCCGTAGGGAGTCCGGACCACCATGGGAGCCGTGAACCGCCCCCGGGAGCGCCACCGGATCCGGGCGGCGTGGCTCTCGAGCTGGTGGAAGGCGAGGTAGGTGAAGCCGCTGAACTGGATCTCGGCCACGGGCTTGAGCCCCCGGATCGCCATCCCCAGCGCCGCCCCCACGATCACGCTCTCGGCCAGCGGCGTGTCCATGACCCGCGCCTCCCCGTAGGCGTCGAGAAGTCCTTCGGTGACGCGGAAGACTCCACCGTCGACGCCCACGTCCTCCCCGAGGACGAGGACCGAGTCGTCGGCCTCCATCTCCTGCTCGAGGGCGAGGCGCAGCGCCTCGACCATCGTCCGCTCGCTCACTCCGACTCCTCCCCCTCGCGGCCGACCGCCCCGCCGAAGCGGGCCAGCTCCTCGCGCTGCTCCTCGAGGTACGGGGGGCGCTCCTCGTACACGTGGTCGAACATGACCAGCGGGTCGTCGAGCTCGTCCATCGTCTCCCGCGCCGACTCCCAAGCGGACTCGATCTCGGCGGCGAGTTCCTCCTCGAGGCTCTCGACCCCCTCGCCGGAAAGGAGATCGCGCTCCTCGAGGAAACGCTGGAAGCGCGGCAGCGGGTCCTTCTTCTGCCACTCTTCCACCTCCGCCTCGTCGCGGTACTTCGAGGGGTCGTCCGCGGTCGTGTGCAGCGAGAGACGGTAGGTGACGCACTCGATCATCGTGGGCCCCTCGCCGGCGCGCGCCCGCTCGGTCGCCTCCTTCGCCGCGACGTGGACGGCCAGCGGGTCGTTGCCGTCGACCTGGATCCCGGGAAAGCCGTGCGCCAGCGCCTTCTGGGCGAGCGTCTTCGACTTCGTCTGATCCTCGCGGGGGATCGAGATCGCCCACTGGTTGTTCTGGCAGACGAACACCGTCGGGCACTCGAAGACCTTGGCGAAGTTCATCGACTCGTGGAAGTCCCCCTCGGAGGTGGCGCCGTCGCCGAAGAACGTCATCACCACCTCGTCGCTCCCGCGGTACTTCGCCCCGTAGGCGACGCCCACCGCGGCCGGAAGCTGGGTGGCCACGGGAATGGCGATCGGCAGGTCGCGCCTCCCTTCGGGGACGGCGGCGCCCTCGTTGTAGCCGGCGTTGTAGAGGATCAAGCCCTCCAGCGGGACCCCCCGCCAAACCGCGGCGGCCGTCTCACGGAAGGACGGCACCACCCAGTCCTCCTCGCCGATCGCGGCCACCGCGCCCACCTGCGCCGCCTCCTGGCCCTTCACCGGGGCGAACGTGCCGATCCGTCCCTGGCGCTGGAGCTGCAGCAGCCGCTCGTCGAACCGCCGGGCGAGCAGCATGGCGCGGTGCCAGGCGAGGAGCTCGTCGTCCTCGACGTCCGGCATCCGCTCCTCGTCCAGGTTCCCGTCCTCGTCGAGGACCTGGAGCCACTCGACCTCATAGGGGATCTCGATTCTCTCGCGGGGCATCTCCGATCAGTGTCACGCGCGGCGGGAGGCCCCGCCGTCGGGTGTCTTACTCGCGAGCGAGTGCAAAAGGTTTAGCTTGGAAAAGAGACTTCGGAATCGGCGGAGGAGGTGCCATGGGAAGGAGCGTCGCGCGGAAGCTGATCGACGATCACCTGGTGGACGGCGATCCCGCGCCCGGCCGGGAGATCGGGCTGCGGATCGACCAGACCCTGACCCAGGACGCGACGGGGACGATGGTCATGCTCGAGCTCGAAGCCATGGAGCTCGACCGGGTGAAGACCGAGATCTCCGCGCAGTACGTCGACCACAACCTCCTCCAGACCGACCACAAGAACCCCGACGATCACCTGTTCCTGCTCTCGGCCTGCCGCCGGTTCGGCGTGTGGTACTCCAAGCCCGGCAACGGGGTGAGCCACCCGGTCCACATGCAGCGCTTCGGGATCCCGGGCAAGACGCTCGTCGGGTCCGACAGCCACACGCCGGCGGCGGGATCCCTGGGCATGCTGGCGTTCGGCGCCGGAGGGCTGGAGGTGGCCATGGCGATGGCCGGCGAGCCCCTCTATCTGACCATGCCCGAGATCTGGGGGGTCGAGCTGACCGGCGAGCTCCCCGACTGGGTGAGCGCCAAGGACGTGATCCTCGAGATGCTCCGCCGCCACGACGTCGACGGGGCGAAGAACCGCATCCTGGAGTACTACGGCCCCGGCCTCGACTCGCTCGACGCCATGGACCGCCACGTGATCGCGAACATGGGGACCGAGCTCGGCGCCACGACCACCGTCTTTCCCGCCGACGACGCGGTACGGCGGTTCCTCCGCAGCCAGCAGCGCGAGGACGACTTCCTCGAGATCCTCCCCGACGACGATCCGGAGTACGACCTCCACGACGCGATCGACCTCTCGAGCCTCGAGCCGCTGATGGCCCGACCCTCCTCGCCGGGCAACGTCGTGCCCGTCGCCGAGGAGGCGGGGAAGCCGATCTACCAGGCGTACATCGGGTCGAGCGCCAACCCGGGACTCCGCGACTTCGCGGTCGCGGCCAGGATCGTGGAGGGGAGGCAGATCCCCGACTCGGTCTCCTTCGACGTCAACCCGACCTCGCGACAGCTCATCGAGAACCTGATCGAGATGGGCCTGCTGCTCCCCCTGGTCCACGCCGGCGCGCGAATCCACCAGGCCGGCTGCAACGGCTGCATCGGAATGGGCCAGGCGCCGGCCACCGAGGAGATCTCGCTCCGCACCGTGCCGCGGAACTTCCCTGGTCGGTCCGGCACCCGGGAGGACAAGGTCTACCTGGTCAGCCCCGAGACGGCGGCCGCGTCGGCCTTGACCGGCGAGATCACCGACCCGCGCACCCTGGACATGGCGTACCCGCGAATCGAGCTCCCCGAGAGGCAGATCGTCAACACCGACATGCTCGAGGCGCCGCCGGCGGACGGCTCGGACGTCGAGCTCCGCAAGGGACCGAACATCGTCTCGCTCCCCGAGTTCGGGGCGCTTCCGGAGACCCTGGAAGGGCCGGTCCTGCTCAAGGTGGGCGACGACGTCTCCACCGACGAGATCATGCCCGCCGGAGCGGAGATCCTGCCGTTCCGCAGCAACATCCCGGAGATCTCGAAGTGGGTCTTCGACCGGATCGACCGATCGTTCCACGACCGGGCGCTGGCCAGCAAGGACGAGGGCGGGCATTTCGTGGTCGGCGGCACGAACTACGGCCAGGGCTCGAGCCGCGAGCACGCCGCGCTCGCGCCCCGGTATCTGGGCCTCAAGGCGGTGCTGGCGAAGGACTTCGCCCGGATCCACTGGCAGAACCTCGTCAACTTCGGGATCCTGCCGCTCACCTTCGTCGACGCGGCGGACTACGACGCGATCGAGCAGGACGACACCCTCGCCCTGCCGAAGGTCCGGGCGGAGGTCCGGGAAGGGACCCGGGTGACGGTGGAGAACCGGACGAAGGACCGCGCCTTCACCGTCGAGCACGAGCTGTCCGACCGCCAGGTCGAGATGATCCTCGCCGGGAGCCTGATCTCGTTCTTCAAATCGAGCGCGTCGAGGAAGAAGCGGACGCCCGCCTCGCAGGCGCGGTAGCCGTCTACCCGGGCCGGCCGCCGGGGCCGCCCCCCTCCGCCGCGCGCATGCCGATCGCCTCGAAGTCGAACGTGATCTCGTCCGTACGGCTTCAGAGGGCCTCGACCTCGATCCCGTGCCAGAAGGCGACCCGACCCTCGAGCCGCTCCCAACCGGGCTCGGGACGGGGGATCGTCCATGCGGCGTCGGCGTTCAGCTCGCCCTCGACCACCACGTGGAAGTACCGGACCTCCCCCGTCTGGGGATGGGTGGTCGCGGTCTGGCTCTCCTGCAGGAACTCGGTCCGGACGTCCCGCTCGGGAAAGTAGTGGCGGCCGTCGGCGAGCACGACGTCGTCGCTCTCGGCCACCACCTCGTTGTTCCACCAGGCGCGTGCTCTCATCGCTCCCCCACCCGGCGACCGCGTGGCTCGCGGCTCAGTCGCCCGCGGCGAGCTCCGCCGTGGCCGTGCCGCCGCCCATCATCGCCGGCAACCGCTCGGTCATCTTGACCGCGCGTCCGGTGTCGGGCGCGACCCAGACCGTCGAGGCGCCTTCGCCGTCCGTCGCGGTCAGCTCGTAGCGGACCGCCTGGAACGAGCCGGCCGGGGTCTCCACCGTCTCCGCCGCGGCGGCCTCCAAACGGTACGCCTTCACCGCTCCACCGAGCGGGTCGAAGAGGTGGATGGTCGCGACCTCGCCCGGCTCCATCTCCAGCGACCCGAGCGAGACCTCCAGAGCCCCGCCCTTCACGAAGATCGTCGACTCGCTCGACGCCTCCAGCGGCATCGTCTGCGGGCCGGCCTGGATCTTTCCGCTGACCTCGGTTCCGGCGAAGACGAGCTCGACCGTCGCCGGCCCCTGGTGGATGACCCGCTTGAGCGGCACCATCGTCGCCGCGTCGACCCACGTCGAGTCGCTGGCGGCGCCCATCGGGCTCTCGGCCGAGTCGACGATGAGGAAGGCGGCGGTACCGTCCAGCGTCGTCTCGGCGATCGACCGGTTCGCGGTGACCTCGATCGTCTGCCCCTGCGTCTCGATCGTCTGCTGGTAGGTGAGCGAGGCGGTCTCCACGTCCCCTCCGTCGAAGGCGGTGATCGTCTCGCCGGCGGGAGCGGCCGCGACCTCCTGGAGCGTCAGGGTGTCGACGTCGACCATCATCGTCGCCAGCCGCTCCTCGATCTCAGGCTCGACGTCGGGCTGGTACCGGCCTCCCAGGTGCGCGGCGAGGAACTCCTCGATCTTCGCGAACATCGCCAGGCTGTTGTCCTCGTTGGCGAAGCCGTGGCCCTCGTCGGGCGCGACCATGTATTCGACCTCGCGGCCGAGGTCGCGCAGGGTGACCACGATCTGGTCGCTCTCCCGCTTCTTGACCCGCGGGTCGTTGGCCCCCTGGATCACCAACAGCGGAGCGGTGATCGCCTCGGCCGCGTTCAGCGGCGACTGGGCCTCGAGCCGCTCGACATCCGCCGGATCGTCCAGATCGCCCACCCGGACCCCGAAGATCGCCTGGATCGGCTTCCAGTACGGTGGGATCGAGTTCAGCAGCGTCACGATGTTCGACGGGCCGAAGATGTCGACCCCCGCGGCGTAGAGGTCCGGAGTGAAGGCGAGCCCCGCCAGCGTCGCGTAGCCGCCGTAGGAGCCGCCCATGATGGCGACCTTGTCGCGGCGCGCGATCCCCTCGTCGATCAACCACCGCACCCCGTCCGAGACGTCGTGCTGCATGTCGCCGGTGCCCCACTCCATGTTCCCCAGGTTCAGGAACTCCTTCCCGTAGCCGGTAGAGCCTCGGAAGTTGGGCTGCAGGACCGCGTAGCCGCGGTTGGCGAGGAACTGGATCATCCCGCTGTAGCCCCACGTGTCGCGGCCCCACGGCCCGCCGTGCGGCAGGACGACCGCGGAGAGGTCCTCGGCCTCGACGCCGTGAGGGATCGTCAGGTACGCCGGGATCTCGACGCCGTCCCGCGCGGTGTAGGTGACCGGCTC
>JAHWKZ010000064.1 GCA_019347645.1 Gemmatimonadota bacterium
GTCACGGGGACGGAAGGTAGGTCGCCGCGACCGCCCGCGTAAAGGTATCTTCCTCGTCATCGGGGACGGGACGCGAGCAGGACGGGGGAGGAGCCGATGGAGATCACCTTGGAATGGCGTGGCGAGGAGCGCTTCGTGGCCACGACGTCGACCGGCGTCGAGGTGGCCCTGGACGGCGCGAGCGGCGAGGGGGTCTCGCCGATGGAGTCGCTGCTGGTCGCGCTGGCCGGATGCATGGCGACCGACGTGGTCGACATCCTGACGAAGGGCCGCCAGCAGCCGCTCGCTTGCCGCGTCCTCGCCCGCGGCGAGCGGCGGGAGGAGCCGCCGCGGCGCTTCACGACGCTCGGCCTCACGATCGAGCTCACGGGGGCGGACCTGAGCCGCGGGAAGGTGGACCGGGCCGTTCGACTCTCGCGCGAGACGTATTGCTCGGTATGGCACACGCTGGCGAGGGACCTCGACCTGGACATCGAGGTCGAACTTCGTGAAGGAGAGAGTGGTTGACGGTGTTTCGCGACTTCCACTAGATTCACTGGCTGTTCCTGGTCGCACGCATACGGCCATTCCCGTAGAGTACCAAGAGGATCGAGAGACGGCGGTGAGCGCCAACCACGAACTACGTCTCCTCACGGGAGGCGCGAACCCGGGACTGTCCGAGGCGATCGCCCGGAACATGGGAGAGCGGCTGACGGATGTCGAGCTGACCCGCTTCGCCGACGGCGAGATCTTCGTCAAGATCAACGAGAACGTGCGGGGCCGGGACGTGTTCATCATCCAGCCGACCCCGGCGCCGGCCGACAACCTGATGGAGCTGTTGCTGCTGATCGACGCGGCACGGCGCGCCTCGTCGAACCACATCGCGGCGGTCGTGCCCTACTACGGCTACGCGCGAGCCGACCGAAAGGACCAGCCCCGGGTGGCGATCAGCGCCAAGCTGGTGGCGAACATGCTCGTGAACGCGGGCGTCGACCGGCTGATCACCATCGACCTCCACTCGCACCAGGTGCAGGGGTTCTTCGACATTCCGGTCGATCACCTCTACGCCTCGCCCGTGTTCCTGGACTACTTCCGGGAGAAGGGGCTGGAGGACCTGGTGGTGGTCGCCCCGGACGTGGGCGCGGCGAAGATGGCGCGGGGGTTCGCGCGGAGGATGAACGCCTCGATGGCGCTGATCGACAAGCGGCGCCCGGTGGCGAACGAATCGGAGGTCGTCCACCTGGTTGGCGAGGTGGAGGGGCGGAACGCGATCCTGATCGACGACATGATCGATACCGCGGGCACCTTCGCGCAGGCCGCGCGGGCGCTGGCCGACGACGGCGCGAAGGCGATCTTCGGATGCGCCACGCACGCGCTTCTCTCGCGTGACGCGGTCGCGACGCTCCAGGAGGCGCCTTTCGAGGAGGTGTGCGTCACGAACACGCTGCCGATTCCCGAGGAGCGGAAGTTCGATTCCCTGCGGGTCCTTTCGGTGGCGGGCCTTCTGGCCAAGGCGATCCGGTACAATCACGAGCATCAATCGGTCTCGTCGCTCTTTCCGGACTGAACGGGTCGGACCGGCGGCGGATCACGGCAACGAGAGCGAGGAGAGAACCATGGCGACAGAAGCGCGTATCACGGCCGCGACCCGCGACGAGACGGGCAAGGGGGCCGCACGGTCCCTGCGACGCGAGGGGAAGGTGCCCGGCGTCGTTTACGGCCACGGCGAGGACTCCGTCCCCGTCACCGTGGAGGTCGGGGAGCTGATGCGGCTCACCCAGTCCGTGTCGGTCGAGAACACCATCGTCGATCTCTCGGTCGAGGACCTCGACGGCGGGGAGAGCTACAAGGTGCTGGTCCGCGAGATCCAGCGGCATCCCTTCAAGCGGGAGTTCGTCCACGTCGACTTCTTCCGGGTGGCGATGGACGAGAAGATCCACGTCGACGTGCCGGTGACCCTGATCGGGATTCCGACCGGCGTGAAGGATAGGGGCGGCGTGCTCGAGCACATGCTCCGCGAGCTCGAGGTCTACTGCCTGCCGGGCAGCATCCCCGAGAAGGTCGAGATCGACGTCTCGCATCTCGACATCGGAGACTCGATCCACGTCGGCGAGATCGAGCTTCCCGACGTGGAGGTCCTCACCGACGCCGATCGATCGATCGTGGCCGTCCTGGCGCCGACGGTGATCGAGGAGCCGGAGGAGGAGGAGGAGCTCCCCGAGGATGAGTTCGCAGAGCCCGAGCTGATCGGCCGCGAGCGCGAGGCGGAGGAAGAGGGCGTAGAGCCCGCCGAAGAAAAGGGCGGCGAAGAGAAGGAAGAGTAGCCCGCTCTGGGCGTCCGGATCGTCGTCGGCCTGGGAAATCCGGGCGTCGAGTACGAGGAGACCCGCCACAACGTGGGTTTCCGGGTGGTCGATCGGCTGGCCGCCCGGCACCGGCTGGCGGCATGGACCCGCCGCGGAGAGCGCCTGGAGGTCGAGGGGCGCGTGGCGGGTCGGCCGACCCTCCTCGTCAAGCCGCTGACGTTCATGAACCGGTCCGGGCTGGCGCTGGCGGCCCTCGCCCGCGAGGAACCGTTCGATCCCGAGGAGCTGGTCGCGGTCTACGACGACCTCGACCTCCCGCTGGGGCGGATCCGGGTTCGGCCGGGCGGGTCCGCCGGGACCCACAACGGCATGCGCTCGGTCATCGAGCGGCTGGGGACCACGGCCTTCCCGCGGGTCCGCGTCGGCATCGCGCCGCTCTCCGGCGGGTGGCGGGACGCCACCGAGTTCGTGCTCCGACCCTTCCGCGACAAGGAGCGGGAGGAGATCGATCTCGCCGAGGAGCGGGCGGCCGACGCCCTCGAATGCATCCTGCGCGAGGACGTCATCACCGCGATGAACCGGTACAATCCCGAACCCGAATAACCGACCCGAAAACGAGGAGCAGCCGTGGAGACCTTCACGTCGTATGCCGTCGCCTGGGGGGTGCTGGGCCTGCTCGTGGCCTGGGGCATCTACGTCTACCTGAAGCGCCAGCCCGAGGGGAACGAGACGATGCGGGATCTCGCCGCGCAGATCCACTCCGGCGCGATGACGTTCCTCAAGCGCGAGTACTCGGTGCTGATCCCGTTCATCGTGATCGTCGCCGTCCTGCTGGGCTGGGCGGTAGGGTGGCGGACCGCCGGCGCCTACGTGGCCGGGGCGGCATGCTCGATCCTGGCCGGCTTCTTCGGCATGACCGCGGCGACCCGGGCCAACGTGCGGACGTCGGAGGCGGCACGCTCGCAGGGGCAGGGCCCGGCGCTGAGGATCGCGTTCTTCGGCGGCAGCGTGATGGGCCTCTCCGTTGCCTCGCTGGGGCTGCTCGGGATCGGCCTCGTGTTCCTGTGGGTCGGCCGGGGCGCGGAGACCGACGCCGCCCTCCGCACGTTCGCCGAGATCATCTCGGGATTCGCGATGGGAGCCTCCTCCATCGCCCTGTTCGCCCGCGTCGGCGGCGGCATCTACACCAAAGCGGCGGACGTCGGCGCGGACCTGGTCGGCAAGGTCGAGGCCGGCATCCCCGAGGACGATCCGCGGAACCCGGCCACGATCGCCGACAACGTGGGCGACAACGTGGGCGACGTGGCCGGCATGGGGGCCGACATCTTCGAGTCGTACGTCGGCGCGGTGATCGCCTCGATCGCCATCGCGGCCACCAGCCCGTTCATCGGCTCGACCGAGCGCATGGAGGCGGTGACGCTGCCGATCGTGATCGTGATCATCGGCCTGATCGCGTCCCTGGTGGGAGTCGGTGCGATGAAGATCCTCGAGCGTACCCGTCCCGCCGCGGCGCTTCGGAACACCACGTTCATCGCCGCGGCCCTGTTCCTGATCGCCTCGTACTTCGTGGTGGTCCGGGCCGACGTCTTCGCGGCCACGCCCGGGCTCGACGCCGCGGGCCCGTTCTGGGCGCTGCTGGCGGGCACCCTGGTGGGGATCTTCATCGGCCTGGTGACCGAGTACTATACCGCCGGGAGTCCGATTCGGAAGATCGCCCAGGCGTCGGAGACGGGTTCGGCGACGAACATCATCTCGGGCCTGGCGATCGGGATGGAGTCGGTGGTGCTTCCGGTGGGGCTGATCTGCGTCGCGATCTGGATCTCCTTCCAGTTCGCCGGGCTGTACGGCATCGGGATCGCCGCGGTCGGCATGCTCGCCACCGTCGGCGTGACGATGTCGGTGGACGCCTACGGTCCGATCGCCGACAACGCCGGGGGGATCACCGAGATGAGCGGCCTGGGCAAGGAGGTCCGGGCGATCACCGACTCCCTCGACGCGCTCGGCAACACCACGGCGGCGATCGGGAAGGGGTTCGCGATCGGCTCCGCCGCGCTCACCGCGCTGGCGCTCTTCAGCGCGTACGCCAGTGGGGTGGGGCTCCGCGACACGGGGATCGACATCATGGATCCGGACGTGGTGATCGGGCTGCTGATCGGCGGGTTCCTGCCGTTCCTGGTGGCCGCGATGACGATGACGGCGGTCGGGCGCGCGGCGGCAGGCATGGTGAACGAGGTGCGCCGCCAGTTCCGCGAGATGCCCGGCATCATGGACTACAGCCAGCGTCCCGACTACGCCCGCGTCGTCGACATCACCACCCGCGCGGCGCTGCGCGAGATGGTCGCGCCCGGGCTGGTCGCCGTCGTCACGCCGATCGCCGTCGGCATCCTGCTCGGCCACCAGGCGGTCGCCGGCATGCTGATGGTGGGCACCATCTCGGGCGTGCTGCTGGCGACGGTGCTCAACAACGGCGGCGGCGCCTGGGACAACGCCAAGAAGTTCATCGAGGGAGGCGCCCACGGCGGCAAGGGCTCCGACGCCCACAAGGCCGCGGTCGTGGGCGACACGGTCGGCGATCCCTTCAAGGACACCTCGGGCCCGTCGATGAACATCCTGATCAAGCTGATGGGGGTGGTCTCTCTCGTGCTGGCCCCCTGGTTCGTGGGTTGACGAGCGGGCCGACCGATTCTAGAATCATCGATTGAATTCTAGAACCACCACCGGAGGGACCCGTGGCCTTGAGTATCAAGAACGAAGAGGCGGACCGTCTCGCGAGGGAGCTGGCCGGTGAAACGGGTGAATCTTTGACCGAAGCGGTAACCCGGTCCCTCCAGGAGCGGCTTATCAGGGTGCGAAGCCGGCGCGAGCCCGGACGTCTCCGAGACGTCATCCGTGAAATTCGGGATCGATGTGCCGAGCTTCCGGTTCGCGACGGCCGGAGCCCGGACGAGATCATCGGCTACGACGAGCGCGGCTTGCCGTCCTGAATGGTCATCGATTCGTCCGCGATCGTCGCGCTGCTGTTCAACGAGCCGGAAGCGGATCGGATCGAGATCGCCATCGAGCGGGATCCCGTGCGGTTCGTCTCGGCGGCGACCTGGTCGGAAGCCGCTATCGTCGTCGAGTCCCACTTCCGAGAAGGTGGTGCGGAAGTGTTCGACGCCCTGATTCGGCGAACGGGCATGGAGATCGTTTCGGTCGAAATCGACCAGTCGGAAACGGCGAGAATGGCCTACCGTCGGTGGGGGAAGGGTCACCACCCCGCGAGCCTGAACTTCGGTGACTGTTTCGCGTACGCGCTCTCCAAAGTCTCCGGCGAACCCCTCCTCTTCAAGGGGGACGACTTCGGCCAGACCGACGTCGATCGTGTCGACTACTGACGACGGCACGTCGTTGCGCCGTCGGGCCGCGATGAAGGACGCCCCGCTTCTCGAAGCTCGAGGAGTGGGGCGTCGCGCGTCGGGGGACGAGGGCTGGCTGCTGCGGGACGTCTCGCTGACCCTCGCCGCCGGCGAGCGGCTGGCGGTGGTCGGCCCCTCCGGCGCCGGGAAGTCGCTTCTGCTGCGCTCGCTCGCGCTCCTCGATCCTGTCGACCGCGGGGAGATCCTGTGGCGCGGCGAGCGGGTGGCCGACGACGACGTGCCGGCCTTCCGTCGCGACCTCGTCTACCTGCACCAGCGCCCGGCGCTGTTCGAGGGAACGGTCGTGGACAACCTCCGGCGACCGCTCTCGCTCTCCGCTTGCGGCGGGAGGGGGTGGGACCGCCAGCGGATCCTGGGATGGCTCGATCCCTTGGGACGCGACGCGGCCTTCCTGGACAAGCGCTCCACCGACCTCTCGGGCGGCGAGGCCCAGATCGCAGCGTTCCTCCGCGCGATCCAGCTCGACCCGCGGGGGCTGCTGCTGGACGAGCCGACCGCGGCGCTGGACGCCACCGCCGCCGCGGCCCTGGAGACCCTGGTCGATCGATGGTTCGGGGAGCGGGCCGGGGAGCGGGCGCTCGTCTGGGTGAGCCACGACGCCGGTCAGGCGGAGCGCGCCAGCGACAGGATCGTCCGGCTCGAGGCGGGAAGGATCGCCGCGTGAGGCCCGAATACATCGACCTCTCGGCCGGCCAGGTCGCGGTCGCCGCGGGGCTGATCGCGGTGAACGCGGCGATCTCGCTGGCGCTGAAGCTCGGGATGGAGCGGCGCCTCGCGGTGGCGGCGGTCCGCACCGTGCTGCAGCTCGCCCTGATCGGGTTCGTCCTGGACTGGGTGTTCGCGATCCGCACCTGGCCGGTGGTGCTGGGGCTGGCGGCCGTGATGGCCACCGTCGCCGGCGTCGCGGCGGTCCGGCGGACCGAGCGACGCTATGCGGGGATCTGGGTGAACGCGCTGGTCTCGATGTGGGCCTCCTCCTGGCTGATCGCCGGGGTCGCGGTCGCGGGCGTGGTTCGGATCGATCCCTGGTGGGAGCCCCAGTACGCGATCCCGCTGCTCGGGATGATCCTCGGCAACACCCTCAACGGCATCGCTCTCGGGCTCGACCGGCTGACCGAGGAGCTGGTCGCCGGGCGGGAGAGGGTCGAGGCGATGCTCACCCTGGGCGCGACGCGCTGGGAGGCGGCGCGGGATCCGGTGCGCGCGGCGGTCCGCACCGGGATGATCCCCATCATCAACTCGATGATGGTCGTGGGGATCGTCTCCATTCCCGGCCTGATGACCGGGCAGCTCCTGGCCGGCGTCGAGCCGCTGTCGGCGGTGGAGTACCAGATCGTGATCATGTTCCTGATCGCGTCGGGGACGGCGCTGGGGACCGTCGGCGTCGTGCTCCTCGGCTACCGCCGGCTGTTCAACCGCCGCCACCAGTTCCTGCACCACGCGATCGAGAGGCGCTGAATGCGAGTCGGAATCGTCGGGCTCCCGAACGTCGGGAAATCGACCCTGTTCAACGCCTTGACGGCGGCGGGCGCGCAGGCGGCGAACTACCCGTTCTGCACGATCGATCCCAACGTGGGGGTGGTCGCCGTGCCGGACGAGCGGCTCGATGTCCTCGCCGAAGCGTTCCGTCCCGAGAAGGTGACCCCCACCGCCATCGAGTTCGTCGACATCGCGGGCCTGGTGGAGGGCGCCAGCAAGGGGGAAGGGCTCGGCAACCAGTTCCTCTCCCACATCCGCGAGGTGGACGCGATCGCCCACGTGGTGCGTTGCTTCGGCGCCTCCGACGTGGTCCACGTCTACGGCGAGGTCGATCCCATCCGCGACAAGGAGGTCATCGACATCGAGCTCGCGCTCGCCGACCTGGCGGTCGCGGAGAAGCGCCTCGAGCGGGTGGAGAAGCAGGTCAAGACGGGGCGGAAGGATCTCGCCACCGAGCTCGTCGCCCTCGAGAAGCTGCACCTGGCGCTGCGCGAGGGGGCGCCGGCGCGGACCGTGCGGCTCTCGCCGGAAGAGGAAGCCGCGGTCCGGTCGTACGGCCTGCTGACCCGGAAGCCGGTCCTCTACCTGGCGAACGTCTCGGAGGAGCGGATCGCCGCGGCGGTGGCCGAGCCGACTTCGGTCGAGTCCGTGGCCCCGCTGGCCGCGGCCGCCGCGGCCGAGGGCGCCGGTCTGGCCGAGGTGTGTGGAGATCTGGAGGCCGAGCTGGCGATCCTGCCCCGGGAGGACCGCCACGCGTTCCTCGAGGAGCTCGGGCTGCCGGAGTCCGGGCTCCGCCGGGTGATCCACGCCGCCTACGACCTGCTCGGGCTCCTCACCTTCTTCACCTGCGGTCCGAAGGAGGTCCGGGCCTGGACCCTCCGCCGTGGCGAGACGGCCGTCGACGCGGCCGGGCAGATCCACACGGACATGGCGCGCGGGTTCATTCGCGCGGAGGTCGTGGCATACGCGGATCTCGTGGAGGCCGGCGGATCCATGCAGAGGGCCCGCGAGATGGGGATCGTGCGCAACGAGGGCCGCGACTACGTCATCGCCGACGGGGACATCACCTACG
>JAHWKZ010000065.1 GCA_019347645.1 Gemmatimonadota bacterium
CGTCGAGCCGGAGGGAGGCCTCGCATGGATCTGGGAGATGCGCGGCGGGTCCCTGGTGGTCGAGGACCAGATCGAGCCGCTGGCGGCGAACGCGCCCCCGGAGAGCCAGCTCCTGGCGGGCGGCGCGTTCTCGCTCGACGTGATCGGCGATCCCCTGCCCGAGACGATCGCGCTCTACGTCTCCTCCGAACTCGAGCCGAGCGCGCTGGTCGTCCGGAGCCGCGGTTCGCGGTTCACGAGCACCTCGACCCAGCCGCTGCTCGATCCGGCCGCCCTGGGACTCCCGTCGTGGGAGGGGATCCGCCGCGGCGGCGAGCTCTCGGAGGTCGTGGACGTGGCCGGGCGGCCGGTCCTGCTGCTTTCCGTGCCCGTGCCCGAGAACCCGGTGACGACTCTGGGGTTCTTCGAGGTCGGCGCCGACGGGCGCGTGGCGCCGATCATGGCCGTGGGCGCCGAAGGACCGAACCCCGCGCTGTTCCCCGACGGTCGCGCCGCCGATCGCCTCTTCGAGACGGGACTCGTCGACCTCGACGGCGACGGTCAGGTGGAGGTGGTCGCCGCGATGGGCCGGCAGGATCCGAGCTCGCTCGAGCCGCGGATCCAGTGGGGCGCCCAGGTCTGGCGGTGGAGCGAAGGGCCGCGGCTCGTGCCGGCGCCGGAGCTCGAGGAGGCGGCGATCCTCCGGCTCGAGAGCGCGACCGTCCCCGAAGCGGGGTCCTGACCCGGCGCGATGAGGAGCGGGACCAAGCTGGCGATCGTCCTGGTGGCGGTAGCCGCCGCCGTCGCGGCGCTGCGGATCCTCTGCGTTCCGGTGGGCTCGTTCCGCGAGGGGCTCGACCGGCTCGACTGGGGGATGTCCGCCGACTCGGTCCGGGCGGTGCTGGGCCGCCCGAACCGGATCTGCGCGTCGGGCGCGGTGGACCACGTTCGGGTGCCGGAGGGAGTCGACGCCGCCGTCCTCGAGCGGGTGACCTCCGAGCGCTGGGTCTACTCCGAACGCTCCCCGCCCGACGACCCGCCGCGCTCCCCCGACCCCGCCTGCCGCCCCGCCCCCGCCGCCACCGAGCTCGGCTTCGACGCCGCCGGTCGCCTCCGCTGGCTCGTCCGCGAGGCGATGCAGACCGCGGCCGAGGTCGACCCACGCCTCGGCCGGGACGGACGGGCAGCGCCGGAGAGCGTGCACCCGGAGGGTCAGCGCGGCAGGTTGAGCCCCCAGTCGTAGTCCAGGAACTGGATCGACCAGGCCGGGTTCCGGGCGGCCTCCGCGGCCGTCCCCGTGAGGTAGCGGGCGGCGTACTCGCGGAGCGACCCGGCGTCGCGCTCGAAGTCCTCGCGGTACCACTCGAAGATCCGGCTCAGGTAGAGCACCCTCCGCTCGCGATCGAGGCGGTGACCGGTGGGACCGTTGAGGAAGGTCCGGGCCTGGAAGTCGAGCTGCATGTCGAGCTTCTCCGCCCGGTACGGCTCCGGCCTCAGCCGCGGGCAGCCGAGCGAGGCGCAGTTCAGAGCGAAGTGGATCCGGGCGTCGAGGAGCGGCGGCTGGAGCAGGATCTCCTTCTCGATCTCGTCGAGGGTGCGCGCGCGTCCGGCCACCGGATGCTCGCGGCGCCCGAAGAAGCCGTGGATCCGCCCGCCGATCAGTCCCACGTCCTTGACCGAGTCGATCGGCCAGTGGGCCAGGACGCCGGCAATCACCCGGGCGTTGTAGGCGTTGATCCAGAAGGCTCGCTGCTCGGCCACCGTCCACCGCTCCGGGTGGGCGGCGCTGAGCCACTCCAGGAACCGTCGGAACTCGGCCGGGTCCTCGCCCTTCAGACGCTCGTAATCGACTGCGTCCTCGACCAGGTAGCCGTCGAGCACCGCCTGCCAGTCGTCGTAGCCCCTGGCGGCGCCGTATCGCGCCTGCTGGGCGGAGACGGGAGAGACGACGGGGGCGAGGAGGAGCAGCATGGCGAGGAACGTACGCATGACCGCTCGAAGGTAGCCGACCCGACTCCGGCCGTCACCGTGACTCCGGCGGTGGTGGCGCCGCGGATCGCGGGCGCGGGCCCCCGGGCTCGCTCTCGCCGGTTGACACGGATCGCCCCGCGTCTATCCTTCGGAGGAACCGATGGGCGCCGATTTCTCCAACCTGCTCCTCGAACTCGACCAGCTCGAATCCGAGCTCGAGGCGATCCGCGTCGTCGTCGACGAGGGCCAGGAGATGTACGCCGCCGCGCCGACGGCCCGCGAGGCCGCCTTGCGTCACCTCGAGATGGCGATGCGCCACGTCCTGGACTCGGCGTGGTCGCTGATCGAGGAGTCCCAGTGGGAGGAACCGGAGGACGGCCTGGACGCCATCGAGATCCTCGCCGAGGAGGACGTGCTCCCGGGCCCGCTGGCGGTGTCGCTGATCGGACTCGCCGAGTACGCCACCGAGCACGGGGAGTCCGCGGGGTGGGACGCGGACGCCGAAGAGAGCTACGAGCGGCTGAGCGAGGCGGTGGATTCGCTGGCGGAGTATCAAGAATACCTCCACCAGTACCTCAAAGAATTGGGCTGAGGCCCGGAGGCGGGCCGATCCCGGCGCCGCACTCGATCGGGGCTCCTGCGGCGTGGGGAATCCCACGCCTCGGAGCCCCTCCTCGCGCGACACCGGGCTCGACCCACCTGCGGGCCTCTTCGACGTTCTCCCAGAACCCTACTCTCCTGACCGATCCGCGATTCGTGCCTACATTGACCTCCATGAGCCCCTTTCCTCCCTTCCTTCCTTGGTCGTGACCGTCTCGCGGAGCTCGGCTCGCGCGGGGGCGTCGGCGACGCCGGCCCGCGCGGACCTGGAGGCGATCTGGCCCTACGTTCCGGGCCGCCACCGGGTGGAGATCGAGCGCGAGTACGGGATCGCGAACGTCCTCAAGGTCGCCTCCAACGAGAACCCGCTCGGGCCGTCGCCCAGGGCGCTGGCGGCGCTGGCGGCGCTCGACGAGCTGCAGTACTACCCGGACAGCCAGGCGCGGGACCTGAAGGAGGCTCTCGCGGCGCGCCACGGGGTGGAGCCCGACCACGTGGTGGTGGGGAACGGCTCGGTCGAGTGCATCGACCTGGTCGCGCGGGCGTTCCTGCGTCCCGGCGACGAGGCGATCTGCGGCTTCCCCTGCTTCCCGCGCTTCCCCATCGCCTGCCAGGTGATCGGCGTCGCGCCGGTGGTGGTCCCGCACGTCGACTGGACGGTGGACCTCGACGGGATCGCCGGCGCGGTCACCGAGCGGACGCGCGTGGTGTACATCGACAACCCGTGCAACCCCACCGGGACCCACGTGGCTCCCGACGATCTGGCCGCCTTCCTCGACGCCCTGCCGCCGCGGGTCCTCGTCCTGCTCGACCGCGCGTACTACGAGTTCGTGCCCCCCGGGGAACGGTTCGAGGAGGACGTCGAGCGGATCCTCGGGGGCGAGAACCTCGCCGTCCTGCGGACCTTTTCGAAGGCGTACGGTCTGGCGGGGCTGAGGATCGGCTACGCGCTCGCGCGGCCCGACCACGTCCGCGCCCTGGACCGCGTCCGCGAGGCGTTCAACACCAGCGTCGTCGCCCAGGCCGCCGGCATGGCCGCGATCGAGGATGACGCCCACGTGGAGGCGACCCTGCGGGTCAACGAGGCCGGGCGGACGCGGCTCCTCGAGGCCTTCGACCGGCAGGGGTTCGCGGCGGTTCCGTCGAAGACCAACTTCCTGTTCGTGGATCTGGGCGAGCGGGCCGCCGCGATCAATGGTTCGCTGCTGTCGAAGGGCATCGTGATCCGGCCGATGACCGCGCCGGGGATCGATACCTTCGCGCGGATCTCCGTTCCGGACCGCGCCGGGGTCGAGCGGCTCGTGAGCGCGCTCGGGGAGATCGGGGCGTGACCCGGATCGCGCTGATCCCGGGCGACGGGATCGGTCCGGAGGTCGTCGAAGTCGCCCGCGCCGCGCTCGAGGCCGCGGCCGCGGCGGAGGGCGTCGATCTCGCGTTCGAGACGTTCCACTTCTCCGCCGACCACTATCTGGAGACCGGCGAGACCCTGCCCGACGTCGCCTTCGAGCGGCTCCGCGACGGGTTCGACGCGATCCTCCTCGGCGCCCTGGGCGATCCGCGGGTGCCGGGGAACGAGCACGCCCGGGACGTCCTCCTCGGGCTCCGGTTCCGGCTCGACCTCTACGTGAACCTGCGGCCCGTGCGACTGCTGCACCCCCGGCTCTGCCCCCTCGCGACTCGTCCCGACGGGGTCGAGCGCGCGATCGACATCGAGATCTTCCGGGAGAACACCGAGGGCGCCTACGTGGGGCTGGGGGGGAACTTCAAGAAGGGGACGCCGGAGGAAGTGGCGATCAACGAGGACCTCAACACCTACCGCGGCGTCAAGCGGATCCTCAAGGCCGCCTTCGAGCACGCCGTGGAGAACGGTCGTCACCGGGTGACGATGTCCGACAAGGCGAACGCGATGGAGCACGCGGGCGGCCTGTGGCGGCGCACGTTCGAGGAAGTGGGCGCCGAGTACCCGGACGTCGAGCGGGAGTCGCTCTACGTCGATATGCTGGCGATGGACCTGCTCCGGCGGCCCGAGCGCTACCGAGTGATCGTGACGGGCAACCTCTTCGGCGACATCCTCACCGACATCGGCGCCATCGTCAGCGGGAGCATGGGGCTCGCTCCGTCCGGCAACATCAACGTCGACGGCGAGTACCCTTCGATGTTCGAGCCGGTCCACGGCTCCGCGCCCGACCTGGCGGGTTCGGGCACGGCGAACCTGATGGCGGCCGTCCTCACCGCCGCCCTCCTCGCCGAGCGGACCGGCGCCCCGGCCGTGGCGGGGCGTCTCGAGGAGGCGGTCCGCGCGGCCCTGGCGGCGGGGATCTCCACCCCCGACGTCGGAGGCGCCGGATCGACCGCCGAGGTGGGGGACTGGATCGTCCGCCGGGCCGGCGAGCGGTCGTGATCGGCGCGGCCGGGAGCCCGACCACCCCCGATCCCCGTCCGGACGCCGCGGATCGTCCGGACCCCGTCACCCCCCTCGAGGGGGCCGGGTGGGCCCTGCTGGCCCTGCTGACCCTCGTCATCCTCCTGCTCGCCGTCCTCCGACCCACCGACCCGCGGTCCATCGTCAGCGAGATCCGTCTGGCCGCCGGCTTCGACCGCTACGAGGCCGCCATGGAGGAGGGCGAGCGGCTCTACGCGACCGCGATCGCCGAGTTCCGTGTCGCCGGCGACGACGCGGAAGCCCGGCGATCCCTCTTCGAGATGCTGGCTCGCTCCGCCGAGCGCTTCCAGAGGGCGCGGAGCGAGGCCGAGGGGTTCCACGAGGATCAGCGGGCCCAGGTGGGGATCGCCCGGACGCACTACGTCTGGGCGCGGGAGCTCCTGAAGGAGGGGGATCGACCGTGGTATCGCTCCGACGACACGGAGACGCTGCGGCGCGCGCGCGACATCGTCGACGAGGCGCTCGCGCTTCCCTCCCTCCCCGGCGGCGTGCGGGTCGATCTCGAAGAGCTCGGAACCCGCATCGACCGCGCCATCACGCCTTGGCCGATCCTCTGACGCGCCCGTCCGCCGGCGACCGCCGGCGCCTGCTCGCGGCCGCGCTGTGGCTCGCCGGGGCGACCCTTCTGGGAGGGCTCGACCTCCCCGCCCGCGGCTTCGAATCGTTCCGCTTCGCCCCGTTCGGTATCGTGGCCGGGCTGCTGGGCCTGCTGTGGGTCTTCGCCCTCGTGGTCGCCGGCGCCGTCCGGCGTCCACCCGGCTGGGTCGGCGCGGTGGCGCTCGCGTACTGGGTGGCCGCGACCGCGACCGCGTTCCGCGTGCTGCTGCCGCCGCCCGGCCTCCTCCAGGTGGGATTGGCCGTGGCCGCCGCGCTGGGGGCGGGGATCGTCGCGACGCGGCCGGACCGCGACGGCGCGGTCGTCTGGACCGGTGTGGTGGCGGTTACCCTGGCGGTCCTCAAGTTCGCCGTGGTTCCCGTCTTCCAGGGGCGGTCCGGCCTGCCGAACTGGGGGCCGCTCGACCTCGGCGAGTGGAGCGAAGCCTTCCGCGATGTCTTCGTCGCCTACGCCCCCCAGCGCCCCGCCGCCCAGGCGCTCCATTTCACGGCGCTGGCGTGCTGGGCGGCGGCGCTGTGGACGCAGTGGGACGTCCGGGAAGTGGAGGACGCCTCCGGTTGACGCGTCTTCGCGGCGGGACGAACGTTACTCCCGGTTCTCGCGATCCGTTCCGTCCCTTCATTTCGAGGAGCCCATCTCATGAAGCTCGACCGCGACGACATCGTCCTCTGCGCGGGGGTCCGAACGGCGTTCGGCGCCTTCGGCGGCAGCCTCAAGGACCTCTCGGCGAACGATCTCGGCGTGGTGGTCGCCAGGGCCGCCGTCGAGCGCGCCGGATTCGCTCCCGAGGAGATCGACCACGTGATCTTCGGCAACGCCCTGCAGACCTCCTCGGATGCCATCTACTGCGCCCGCCACGTCGCGCTGAAGGCCGGCCTTCCCGAGTCGACCCCGGCGGTGACGGTGAATCGCCTTTGCGGCTCCGGCTTCGAGTCGATCATCCAGGCCACACGGCAGATCCTGACCGGCGAGAGCGAGGTCGTGCTCGCCGGCGGCACCGAAAACATGAGCCAGGCCCCCCACACGATCCGCGGCGCACGGTGGGGAGTCCCGCTCGGCCAGTCGAAGATGGGCGACTACCTCTGGGAGTCGCTCTATGACCCCTACGCCGGCTACTCGATGCTCGAGACCGCCGAGAACCTGCGTGCCGAGTACGGGATCTCGCGTGAGGCCCAGGACGACCTCGCCTTCCAGTCCCAACAGCGTGCCGGCGCGGCGATGGCCGACGGGCGCTTCGCCGCCGAGATCGTCCCCGTCGAGGTGACCGACCGCAAGGGCACCAGCCACGTGCTCGACACCGACGAGCACCCGCGCCCCGAGGTCGAGCGCGACAAGCTGGCGAGTCTGCGCCCGGTCCGGCAGGCGGTCGACGCGGACGCGACCGTCACGGCCGGCAACGCCTCCGGGATCGTCGACGGGGCGGCGGCGGTGATCGTGACCACCGCCCGGCGCGCCGAGCAGGCCGGTTCTCCGGTGCTGGGCCGTCTCCTCGGCTGGGGGGTCGCCGGATGCGATCCGAAGATCATGGGGATCGGCCCGGCGCCCTCGACCCGGGCCGCCCTCGACGACGTCGGGCTCTCCCTCGACGACATGGATCTCTACGAGGTCAACGAGGCGTTCGCGCCGCAGACGGTGGTGGTGATGAAGGAGCTCGGCCTCGACCACGAGAAGCTGAACGTGAACGGCGGCGCGGTGGCCATCGGCCACCCACTGGCGGCCACGGGCACGCGCGTCACGATCACGCTCCTCTACGAGATGAAGCGCCGGGGAGCGAAGCGGGGCTTCGCCTCCGCCTGCATTGGCGGCGGCCAGGGCGCCACCGTCGTCGTCGAAGCGGCCTAGGGGGAGGGACCAATGAGCGAGAAGAAGATCGAGAGGGTGGGCGTGCTGGGCTGCGGGCTGATGGGGAGCGGCATCGCCCACGTCTGCGCCGCCGCCGGGTACGACGTGCTCGTCCGGGAGATCGAGGAGGAGTACTGGAAGAAGGGTTTCGCGAAGATCGAGACGTTCATGGCGAAGGCGGTCGAGAAGGAGAAGATGGCCGCCGAGGAGAAGGACGCCGCCATGGGCCGGCTGAGCGGGACCACCGACCTCTCCGAGCTGGCCGACCGGGACCTCGTCATCGAGGCGGTCGTCGAGGACATCGAGGAGAAGAACGCGATGTTCCGCGAACTCGACGGTCTCTGCCCCGACCACACGATCTTCGCCTCGAACACCTCGTCGCTGACGATCGTCGAGATGGCCGCGGCCACCGAGCGGCCGGACCGGGTGGTGGGGCTCCACTTCTTCAACCCCGTCCCGGTCATGAAGCTGGTCGAGGTCGTGAAGGCGATCACCACCAGCGAAGACACGTTCGACCGGGCGTGGGGCTTCGCCGAATCGCTGGGCAAGATCCCGATCGCCGCCAAGGACAACAGCGGCTTCGTCGTCAACCGGCTTCTGGTCCCCTACCTGCTGGGCGCGGTACGGGCGGTCGAGAGCGGCGTGGCTTCGATCGAGGACATCGACAAGGGGATGGTCCACGGCACCGGCCATCCGATGGGTCCCCTGACGCTCCTCGACTTCGTCGGCATCGACACCACCT
>JAHWKZ010000066.1 GCA_019347645.1 Gemmatimonadota bacterium
TACCACACGCGCTCCCGCTCCACGCTGGCCCAGCCCTCCTCGGCGATCTCCTCGGCGGGACGGGTCCGGAAGGGGGATTCGCCGAGCGCTTCCCGGTCCAGGACGCGCTCTTCGAGGACGAACCCGGTGCGCGGATCGAGCCGACGTTCGATGCGGACGATCTCGAACCGACGTGGGATCCCTCTTCGGCTCAGGCGGGTCGCCACCATGGCCTTCCGCGCCTCGCCCCAGACGATCCCCAGCGTCTCCGCGGCGTCCGGGCGCGTGACGCAGCGATCCTCGACCGCGACCTCGATGGCCGGGATCTCGATCGCTTCCACCGGAACCGACACCCGCCGGACCACCCGCTCGCCTCGACCCGTATCGAACCACCCGGTGTAGACCGTCCGGTATCCGATCCGTTCGATCCGGAGCCTGTATCGCCCCGCGCCGGGGGCGCCGATCTCGTACTCGCCCACCGCGTCGGTCAGGACCGCGCCACGTTCTCCGCCCGAGGCGTCGAGCAGCGATACGATCGCGCCCGCCACCGGCTGCCCGGTCCGCTCCTCGACCACCGTGCCGGCGACCGTCTGGGCGACCGCCACGGCCGACGGGGAGAGGAGCAGGGCGGCCACGAACGCGGCGACGATGCACGGCGCCCGCGACATCTCCCTGGCCGCTACCGGACCGCTTCCGGCAGGTCGCGCGCGAGGCGATGGATCAGGACCGCCGCGCGCTTCGCGACCATCGGGAGCGACGTCAGGTCGACCACCTCGTCCGGCGTGTGGGAGCCCGAGCCGTGGACGCCGAGGCCGTCCAGCCCGTCCACGAACGGGGCGACGAAGGAGATGTCGGCCGCGCCCCGCTGGCTCGGGTCGTACGCCTCCACCGGGCCGATCCCGAGGTCCCGGCTGGCTCGGTCGAGGACCGCGAGCAGGGCCCGGTTCCCATCCGTCGGCGGCATCGCAGGGTACTTGTCGGTGAACTCGATCTCCGCCGAGGCGCCGGGCAGGCTCGCCGCCGCGATCGCCCGCATCCGCTCTCGCGCGGCCTCCTTCTGCTCCTCGGAAATGAACCGCAGGCCGCCGTCGACCACCACCGTCCGGGCGATGACGTTCGTCTTGCCGAAGGCGGTGCCGCGATTGTCCGCCGGATCGTAGGCCACATCCGTCCCGCCGAGGATGACGCCGGGGTTGAACGTCAGGTGCTCGGGTCCACGCACCTCCTCGTGGAAGGCGTGGAGGATCCGCGCCGCCTCGAAGATCGCGCCGCTGCCGTACACCTCGGAGAAGACCCGCGAGGAGTGGCCCTGCCGGCCGGTCGTCTCCAGGGTCCAGGCGCTCGAGCCGCGCCGGGCGACGACGGCCCAGCCCCGGTCGCCTCCCTCGAACCCGAGAGCGACGTCGGCCGCCTCGGCCGCCGCGATCAGATCGCCCCGGGCCACCTCGAGCGGCAGGCCGGCGGACTCCTCGTCGCCGATCATGGCGACGGTGAACGTCGCCTCGGCCAGCGCGCCGGCGGCGTGGAGGGCCTCCAGGGCGAGCACCATGGCCACGTCCCCGCCCTTCATGTCGACGACGCCGGGCCCGGTCGCCCGCTCGCCGTCCCGTCTGAACTCCTGGAACGCATCGTCCGGCTCGAAGACGGTGTCGAGGTGTCCGATCAGGAGGAAACGCGTCCCGCCCGGCGCCCCCCGACGGGTGGCGAAGAGGTGCCCGGCGCGGTTCACCGAATCGGGCATCTCGATCCATCGAGTCTCGAATCCGATGGATGCGAGTCGCCCGGCGAACATCCGCCCCACCTCGCGAACTCCGGCGAAGTTCATCGTCCCGCTGTTGACGTTCACGGCCGCCTCGAGGAAGGCGACCGCCTCTTCGGCGCGGGCGTCGACCGCGGCGACGATCTCGCGCTCGACCGGGTCCAGCTCCTGGGCCGGCGAGACCACCGGGAGGAGCGCGAGCGCTACGAGCGACGTGAACCGGGCGGCGGATCTCACACCCCCTCCACGGTCACCGGCTCGAGGAGCCGGTCGACCTCGTCGAACACTTCGTCATCGACCTCCAGCTCGGCGGCGGCCACGTTCTCTTCGACGTGCTCGGGCCTCGTCGCTCCGATGATCGCGCTCGTGACGGCCGGCGGACGGAGGCACCAGGCGATGGCGAGCTGGGCCGGAGTGACCCCGCCCTCGCGGGCGACCTCCACGAAATCGGCGACGGCGTCGAGCACCTCCTGGCGCATCACCCGACCCATGAACTTCCCCTGCGGGCCGGCCGCCCGGCTCTCTTCCGGCAGGTCGTCGAGCGATCGATACTTGCCGGTCAGGATTCCCTGGGCGAGAGGCGACCACACGACGTTGCCGATTCCCAGCTCCTCGCTGATCGGCAGGACGTCCTCCTCGATCCTCCGCTGGAGCGCGCTGTACTCGGGCTGATTGGAGACCGGTGGCGTCCATCCCGCCTCGGCGCACAGGTCGACCACATCCTCGAGCTGCTCGGCCGTCCACTCGCTGACCCCCCAGTAGAGGACCTTCCCCTGGCGGACCAGGTCGTCCATCGCCTCGCACGTCTCCTCCAGCGGCGTCGCCGCGTCCCAGCGGTGGCACTGGTAGAGATCCACGTAGTCCACCCCCAGCCGTCGTAGCGAGGCGTGGCACTGCTCGAAGACGTGCTTGCGGGAGAGGCCGCGGTCGTTCGGCCCCTCGCCCATCGGGAAGAACACCTTGGTGGCGAGCACGCAGGAACCACGGGGGTAGTCGGCGAGGGCGCGCCCGACGACCTCCTCGGCGCGGCCGCCGCCATAGACGTTGGCGGTGTCGAAGAAGTTCACGCCCCGGTCGTAGGCGGCCGCGATGCACCGTCGGGCGGCCTCCTCCTCCACGTGACCGCCGTAGGTGAGCCACGATCCGAGGCCCACCGCCGAGAGCCGGATCCCGCTCTCGCCCAGGTGCCGGTACTCCATGTCGCCTCCCTCGTTCGAATCCCTCGGCGCCGAGGTGGCAATTGTACCGCCGCGCGCGGCCCGTCACACCCCACCCTACTCCGGGTCCGGGACTTCGCAGCCCACCTGTCGTCGGGTGTCGGCGATCTGGGTCACCTTCCAGCCGTCGGCGGTCTTGGAGAGCTGAAAGGCGTTGACCCCGCAATGGCCGAGCTCGTCGCCCAGGAAGAAGACGTACTCCATCCACGCCGTGGCGAGGCGGTCGTCGACGCGGATCTCGACGTTCCGGATCCTCTCGTCCCACGTCGCCTCGCGAGGACGTCCGATGGCCTCCACGAACGCGTCGGCGGGGATCGTCCGGACCACGACCTCCCCGTCGACCTCCTGGGTGGCCACGAGCCGGGCCTCGGGATGGAAGACGGACCGGGCGGCGGTCGAGTCGCCGGCCCGCATGGCGTCGAACAGCCGGTCGACGGCCGCGCGCACGGCCGCCTCCTCGTCCGTCTGACCGGCGGCGACGCCCGGGGCGGCCACCAGGCAGGCGAGGACGGCGAGCGCCATCCGGCGGGGCGATCGGGTCATCGGGATCTCCTTTCTCTATGGGTTCCGCGCACGATCGGGACTCGCGGCAGAGACGAACGCGAGCCGCCGGACGCTCAAACGGGGCGGGACTCGGTCGCGGCATGATGTCCGGCACGAATCGTGCTACACTGCCAGCCCCGATGCCCCGGATCGTCGACATCCAGCGCAGGGCCACGCTCGAGGAGTACGCCGCCGTGGCCCACCTGGCGCCCGACGTCCAGGCGATGCGCGAGGAGGCCGAGGGGCTCCTCTTCCGCCTCGGCGACCGGACGGTCTGGATGGTGAACTCCACCGAGAAGGGCGGCGGGGTGGCCGAGATGCTCCCGACCATGGTCGGCCTCCTGCGCGACCTCGGGATCGCCTGTCAATGGGTGGTGATCGATGCCAACGAGGACGGGTTCTTCCCGCTGACCAAGCGGATCCACAACCTGATCCACGGGGCCGGCGACCCTTCCCTGGGGGAGGAGGAGCGGGGGCTGTTCGAGCGGGTGTCGGCTTGGAACGCCGCATGGCTCGATTGCCGCGTGAAGCCCGGCGACATTCTCGTGGTCCACGACCCGCAGCCGATCGCGCTGCCGAAGTTCATGGAGACCGGGAACCTGGTCCCCGTATGGCGCTGCCACATCGGGCTCGACGAGGAGAACGAGGCCACCCGCTCGGTGTGGAGCTTCCTGGAGCCGTATTCGGCCGACTACCGGCACGCCGTCTTCAGCGCGCCCGAGTACATCCCCGACTTCTTCGCCCGCGATGCCACGATCATCCATCCGTCGATCGACCCGCTGTCCCACAAGAACCGGGCGCTGTCGCTCCACAAGCTGGTCGGCGTGCTGGCCGAGTCGGCGCTCGCGGTGAGCCCCGGCCCGCGCCTGTACCCGCCCTACGAGCGCCCGGCAAGACGGCTCGAGCCCGACGGCAGCCTCCAGACGGCCAACGGGAGGGAGGACATCGGGCTGCTGACCCGGCCGATCGTCACCCAGATCTCCCGCTGGGACCGGCTGAAGGGATTTCGCCCCCTGATGCGGGGGTTCGCCGCGATGAAGCGCCGGATCTTCGCCGGCGACGGCCCCTCCGATCCCGTCGATCGCCGCCGACTGGACATCGTCCGCCTCGTCCTCGCGGGACCCGACCCGGAGTCGATCCAGGACGACCCCGAAGCCACCGAAGTCTTCAGGGAGCTGAAGGCTTCCTATCTGGACCTGGAGCCGGTCATCCAGGACGACATCGCGATCGTCGCCCTGCCGATGGAGTCGCTCGAGCAGAACGCGCTGATGGTCAACGCCCTCCAACGCGCCTCGTCGATGGTGGTCCAGAACTCGCTCCGAGAGGGGTTCGGCCTGACGATCACCGAGGCGATGTGGAAGCACGTGCCGATCCTGTCGAACTCCCGGGCGTGCGGCCCGCGCCAGCAGGTCCGCGACCGGCTCGACGGCCGACTGATCGAGGATCCAGAGGACGAGAAGGCGCTCGCCGAAACGATCGCCACCATGCTCGACGAACCGGCCACCCGTGAGGCGTGGGGCCGCAGCGCCCAGCGTCGGGCGCACGAGGAGTTCCTCGTCTTCAGCCAGCTTCGCAGGTGGTTCCAGCTGATCGAGCGGCTGATCGGCTGAGGGACCCGCTCGTGGCCTGGACTCCCGCCTTTCTCCCGTCCCCTCCGGCCATTAGCTTCTCCTGCCGTCCATTCCGCCACCGGATGTCCGGACCTCGCTCGCCGACCCTCAGCGAACCCGCTCCGAGAGCCGCATGAATCCCAGCGTCGCCTACTTCTCCATGGAGATCGCTCTGGAGGCGTCGATACCGACCTATGCCGGAGGCCTGGGCGTGCTGGCCGGCGACACCCTCCGGGCGGCCGCCGACCTGGAGCTGCCGATGATCGCCGTCACGCTGCTCCATCGGAGCGGCTACTTCACGCAGCGGATCGGTCCGGAGGGAGTTCAATACGACGAACCCGCGCGGTGGTCTCCGGAGGAACGACTCGAGCCGCTCGACGCCCGCCTGGAGGTCCACCTGGGGGACCACCGAGTCCGGCTCCGCGCCTGGCGCTACGGCGTCGAGGGGGTGCGGGGCGGGGCGGTGCCGGTCTATCTGCTGGACTCCGACGTCCCCGAGAACGGCCCCGACTGCCGGTCGATCACCGACCGCCTCTACGGAGACGGCCCCGTCGCCCGGCTGCGCCAGGAAGCGGTGCTGGGCCTCGGCGGCATCGCGCTCCTCGAAGCGATCGGCGTCGAGGTCGACGTCCACCACCTCAACGAGGGCCACTCGGCGCTGCTCGCGGTGGCGCTCCTCGAGCGGGGGGAAGACCTCGAGGCGATCCGCCGGCGGTGCGTGTTCACGACCCACACTCCGGTCCCCGCGGGACACGATCGGTTCGCGGAGGAGACCGTCCGGGAGGTCCTCGGCCCGGGGCGCATGGAGCGCCTGAGGGAGATCGGCGCGATGGTCGACGGAAGCCTGGACATGACGCGTCTGGCGCTGGCGGTCTCGCGGCGGGTCAACGGCGTCTCTCTCCGCCACGCCGAGGTCTCCCGCGAGATGTTCCCCGGACGCGAGATGGACGCCATCACCAACGGGGTGCACGTGGCGACCTGGGTCTCGCCGCCGTTCGCCGAGCTCTTCGACCGTCGACTCCCCGGCTGGCGCGAGGAGAGTGCCAACCTCCGCCACGCGATCGGGATCGAACTCGACGAGGTCGAAGCCGCCCGCGGCGCCGCGAAGCGGAACCTGATCGAGGTCCTCCACGCCCGGGGCCGGCCCGGATTCTCGGCCGATCGCTTCACGATCGGCTTCGCCCGCCGAGCCACGGCCTACAAGCGCGCCGATCTCCTGTTCGGCGACCTCGATCGCCTGCGATCGATCGCCGCGAGACACGGCGGCCTCCAGGTCGTCTACGGGGGAAAGGCCCATCCCCGGGACGAGGAGGGGCGGGCGATGATCCGGCGGGTGGTCGAGGCCGCCCGCGGGATCGGAGACGACGTCTCCGTGGTCTGGCTCGAGGAGTACGACATGGCGCTCGCCGGCATCCTGGTCGCCGGGGTGGACCTGTGGCTCAATACGCCGCGCAAGCCGCTGGAGGCGTCGGGCACGAGCGGGATGAAGGCGGCGCTCAACGGCGTGCCGAGCCTCTCCGTGCTCGACGGCTGGTGGATCGAGGGGTGCGTCGACGGCATGACGGGGTGGGCGATCGGCGACGACCCCCGGGCTCCCTCCGACCCCGCCGGCGAGCTGGAGTCCCTCTACCGAACGCTCGACGAGGAGATCCTCCCCACCTGGCGTGACCGACCGGAGGCGTGGGCCGCCGTGTCGCGATGGTCGATCGCCCTCAACGGGTCGTGGTTCACCGCCCGGCGGATGCTCCTCCAGTACGTCCAGCGGGCCTACTCGCGCTGACGGTCCGCCCGCGGCGCGTCGCTTGCAAGGACGGTCCCCGTCGTCTACCCTCCCGGCGACCGTCCGACGCGAACCCGATCCGGACCCCATGAACCTCGATCTCTTCGCCCCCGCCGATCCCGATCGGCCGAGCCCGCGCCGCGTCCTGCGCGAGACGTTCGGCTTCGACGACTTCCGTCCCGGCCAGGAGCGGGTGATCGAAGCCGTGCTGGAAGGCCGCGACTGCATCGCGTTGATGCCGACCGGGGCCGGCAAATCGCTGACGTTCCAGATCCCGGCCCGGGTCCTGCCGGGTACCGTGCTCGTCCTCTCGCCCCTGATCAGCCTGATGAAGGACCAGGTCGACGCGCTGAGGGCGCTCGGCTTCCGGGCCGCCGAGATCAACTCCACGCTCGACCCCGAGGAGCGAAGCCGTCGACTGCGGGCGCTGAAGCGGGGGGCCTACGAGCTCGTCTACCTGGCCCCGGAGGCGCTCGAGGGCTCGCTCCGCGGCTTCCTCGCCGCGTGTCCGGTGACGCTCCTCGTGGTCGACGAGGCCCATTGCATCAGCCAGTGGGGCCACGACTTCCGCCCCTCCTACCGGCGCCTGCGAGGTCTCAAGAAGGACCTCGGCGACGTCCCCGTGCTGGCCCTGACCGCCACCGCGACCCGCAAGGTCGCCGTCGACATCCTGCGCCAGCTCGGGATGCGCCAGCCCGCCGGCTACAAGGGCTCGTTCTTCCGGCCGAACCTCCACCTGTGGGCGCGCAAGAAGGGGCAGGGCGGCGACACGCGACGGGAGATCCTGGGCGTCGTCCGCCGTCACCCGGGCGAGAGCGGGATCGTGTACTGCATGTCCCGGAAGGCCACCGAGTCGACGGCCGCGTTCCTCGCTCGCAACGGGGTCCGCGCCGTCCCCTACCACGCCGGCCTCCCCGACGCGGACCGCTACGCCCATCAGGAGGCGTTCGCCCGCGACGACATCGACGTGGTGGTCGCCACCATCGCCTTCGGGATGGGGATCGACAAGTCGAACGTCCGCTTCGTCGTCCACCGCGACATGCCGAAGGACGTCGAGAGCTGGTACCAGGAGTTCGGCCGCGCCGGACGCGACGGTCTGGAGAGCGACTGCGTGCTGTTCTACTCGTGGGCCGACGTGAAGCTCCACGAGCGGTTCCTCGACTCGGTCGACGACCCCGTCCGGAGGGCGCGGCGGCACCGCGCGACCGTCGAACTCTTCGAACGGGTC
>JAHWKZ010000067.1 GCA_019347645.1 Gemmatimonadota bacterium
ATGGACGAGCTCGGCGAGGAGGACAAGGAGATCGTGAACCGTGCGCGGCGGATCCAGCGGTTCCTTTCGCAGCCGTTCAACGTCGCCGAGCAGTTCACCGGAACGCCGGGCACGTACGTGAAGCTCGAGGACACCATCCGATCGTTCCGGGAGGTCGTCGAGGGGAAGTGGGACCACCTTCCCGAGCAGGCGTTCTACATGGTGGGAACGATCGAGGAGGCCGCCGAGCAGGCCGAGCGGATGGAGCGCGACGCGACGTAGGAGGAGAGAAGGTACGATGGCGAACTATTCACCCGCCGGATCCGATCGGGGGGCGCTGAACGTCCGGATCATCACCCCCGAGCGGGTCGCCTGGGAAGGCGACGCCGACGCCGTGGTGGCGACCGCCTACGACGGCGAGTTCGGTATCCTTCCGGGTCACGCGCCGATGATGGTGGCGCTCGGGATCGGCGAGTTCCGGATCCGCCAGGGCGAGCGCTACGAGTGGCTCGCCGTCGGCGAGGGCTTCCTGCACGTGCTCGACGACGTGGTGACGGTGCTCACGCCCTTCGCCGAGTCGGCCCGGGAGATCGACGTGGAGGAGGCCCGCCGCCTCGAGATCACCGCCGCCGAGAACCCGCTGCTGCAGGGTTCGATCCTCGGCGAGGAGCAGCGTCGGCGACTGGGGCGGATCCGGGAGAGAGTGGCGCGCCGGGCGCGCTAGGAGCTTTCCCCCCGCGTCGGCCGTCTGTCCCCAACCGTCCCCACCCGCTCCACAATCGATTCGACAGACACGCTCCACGCGATCCCCGAGCCGCGGACCCCTGGCTCCTTCGACCGGCGCGATCCCGCCCATCTGGGGACGGATCCGGCACCCCCGAACTCGGCGTCGGGACGCGGGTTTCGCGCTCCCGCCCCCATTTTGTGGATAACTGTGGAAAACCCGGCGCCGGATTTTTAGAAGACCACGGAAGACGTTGTCGAACAAGGAGTTGTGCCGCTATGTATCGATCAGCTTCCATTCGAGCCTATGCACAAAACGGCGGACGGCAGGAGGCTTTATGTCGAGAGGGAGCGCGCGATCGGAACCGCCGCCCGATCGCCTTCGGGGGTCCGCTCGGAGACCCCCCGCAGTCGAGCCTCGTCGGCCTCCCTCCGTGGGTGATCAGTTCAGATACGCGTCCGGATCCACCGCGCGTCCCCGCCGCCGCACCTCGTAGTGCAGGTGGGGCGCCGTCGACCGGCCGCTGTTCCCGCTGTAGGCGATCGTCTCCCCCCTCTCCACCGGGTCGCCCCGCTGCACGAGGACCAGGGCGTTGTGGCCGTACATCGTCGTGAACCCGTCCTGGTGGCGGAGCAGGACGTACTCCCCGTAGACCGGATCGGATCCGGCGCGCTCGACGACGCCCTCGGCGGTGGCCACGACCGGTGTGTTGACCGGGGCCGCGATGTCCACGCCGGGGTGGTGGTCGGGGCCGGTGAATCCGGCGGTCCGGAACCCCTTGATCGTGAGCGGCCAGCCCCCGGGGACCCCCGGCCCGTCGGCGGGAGACTGCGCGGTCTGGCCCGTCGCCGCCAGATCGAGGGCGTTGGGCTGCTCCTCGGCGCCCACCTCGGCGCCGGCCTCGCCGGTCTCGCCCTGCAGGCCGGCCATCTCCCGGATCTGCCGGTAGGCGGCTTCGGACCGGGCCAGGTTCCCGGCGATCGCCTCGATCTTCTCGTTCTCGGCCGCCAGCCTCTCGTTCTCGCGCTCCAGCATCGTCACCCGCGTCGCGCGCGCCGCGACCCGGGCGTACGTGGCGACGGCCGCCACCGCCAGCAGGGCGGCGAGCGCGCCCGCCGCGGCGAGGAGCTTGAGCCATCCGTAGGAGAGACCCGCACCCGGTGCACGTTCCGCTCGTCGTGGGGGACGACGAGGAGGGTCAGGTACTTCTTGCTCACGGGCCGGTCCCGTGGAGGACCGCGACGATCCGCTCGAAGTCCTCGAGCGAGTAGAAGGCGATCTCGATCCGCCCCTTCCCCTTGCGCCCGGCGTGGACGCGGACGCGGGTGCCGAGCGAACGCTGCAGCGTCTCCTCGATCCGCGCCCTCTCGAGCTCGCCGGCCTCCTCCTCGCGACTCGGTCCTTCGGTCGCTTTCGGACCGGCGTTCTCCCGCTTCACGAGCCGCTCGACCTGACGCACCGACAGCTCCTTCCCGACCACGCGCTCGGCCAGCTCCGGAATCCGATCCTTCGCCTCCAGCCCGAGCAGCGCGCGGGCGTGACCGGCGGTGAGCGCGCCTTGCCGGACCCGGTCCCGGACCGCCTCCGGCAGGTCGAGGAGCCTGAGCGCGTTCGCCACCGCCGATCGGCTCTTGCCCACCTCCCGGGCGAGCTCCGCCTGGGTCAGGCCGAACTCGTCGAGGAGCTGACGATAGCCCCCCGCCTCGTCGATCGGATCGAGGTCCTCGCGCTGGAGGTTCTCGATCAGGGCCAGCTCGAGCATCTCCCGCTCCTCGACGTCCCGGACGATCACCGGCACGGTCGACCGACCGGCGCGCTGGGCGGCCCGCCAGCGCCGCTCGCCGGAGACCAGCTCCCAGCCGTCGGCGTCCCTGCGGGGGGCGACGATCAGCGGCTGGAGGATGCCCTTCTCGGCGATCGAGGCCGCGAGCTCGACCAGCGTCTCCTCGTCGAAGCTCTGCCGCGGCTGGAAGCGGTTGGGCACGATCCGTCCGACCGCGACCTCGCGGACCGATCCGGGCTCGGTAGCGGGTTCCCCTCGCGCGGCCTCCAGTGCCGACTCGCCGAGGAGGGCTCCTAGTCCTTTTCCGAGGCGCTTCCGGGTGGGCATCGCTGGATCAGCTCCTCCGCGAGCTTGAGGTACCGCACGGCGCCGATGGACTCGGCGTCGTAGAGCAGGGCGGGCTTGCCGAAGCTGGGGGCCTCCGACAGCCGAACGTTTCGGGGAATGACCGTAGCGTACACCTTCTCCCCGAAGTAATCCACCGCCTCCTCCTCGACCTGGCGGGCGAGATTGAGGCGGGAGTCGTACATCGTGAGCAGGACCCCCTCGATCTCCAGACCCGGATTGAGGTTCTTCTGGACGATCCGGATCGTGCCGAGGAGCTGGCTGAGGCCCTCCAGGGCGTAGTACTCGCTCTGGATCGGGATCAGTACCGCATCGACCCCCGCCAGGGCGTTGACGGTCAGCAGGCCCAGTGAGGGCGGGCAGTCGACGAGCACGTAGTCGTACTCGTCCCGCACGGGCTCGAGCGCCTGACGGAGGCGGTGCTCGCGCGCGACCTCCCCCACGAGCTCGATCTCCGCTCCGAAGAGATCCACCGTGGCCGGGACCAGGTCGAGCGCGGTGAGGCCGGTCCCGACCCGGACCTGCTCGAGGGCCGCCCCTCCGACGATTACCTCGTAGATGCTGCCCCTCAACGACTCCTTGTCCACGCCGAGGCCGCTGGTCGCGTTCCCTTGTGGGTCGATGTCGACCAGCAGCGTCCGCATCTCGGCCACCGCCAGGCTCGCCGCGAGGTTCACCGCGGTGGTGGTCTTGCCCACCCCGCCCTTCTGGTTCGCGATCGCCAGGACGCGGGCTCGGCGGGATGTTTCACGTGAAACGGCTCCGCCGTCGGGTGCGGTCGGTGTTTCACGTGAAACGGTATCCTCGGTCACCGGCGGCTCCTCCAGAAACGCCGCGGCGAGCTCGGCATCGAGTCGCGTCCGCGCCTCCCGTGCAGTCGGCGGGTCGACGCGATCTCGAACCGGCGGGCTCTTCGTCACCGAGGCTCCGGTCGGATGAGGGGAGAAACGGAGAGGTGATCGCCCCGGGTTCGATTCCGGCAGGCTCTCACCATCCAGTCTTCGTCAATTTGGTGGCGGAAGGCGCGGGAGGCAAGCGGATCCGCCGGGGCCGGAGGCGGCCTTCCCGGGCGTTCACCCTTCCTCGTCCTTCCCGGCCGCCTCCTCCTCGGAGGCCTCGGTGCGCTGCATCCCCCGCCGCATCCAGTACTGCTGCCCGAATGTCAGCAGGTTCGAGAAGGCGTAGTAAAGAACCAGACCGGCGGCCAGGTTCAGGAACACGAACGTGAGCACGATCGGCATCACGTACGTCATCGCCGACATCTTCGGATCGGTGGTCATCATCTTCGACGAGGCGTACATGGTCAGCCCCATGAACACCGGCAGGATGTAGATCGGATCGGGTTGCGAGAGGTCCGCCATCCAGAGGAAGGGCTGGTTCCGCAGCTCGATCGTGGACTGGAACACGAAGAACAGGGCGAAGAGGATCGGCATCGGGAGGAGGTTCGGGAGGCAGCCGCCGAGCGGATTGACCTTCTTCTCTCGATACAGCCGCATCGTCTCCTGCTGCATCTTCTGCGGATCTTCCTTGTGCTGCTCGCGGATCCGCTGGATCTCCGGCTGCAGCTCCTGCATCGCCTGGATGGAACGGTAAGATTTGACAGTCAATGGCCACATGACCAGGCGGACCATGACGCCGAAGACGATCAGGACCAGGCCGTAGCTCGGGATGAAGGCGTGGAGCCAGATCATGATGATGACGATCCACTTGGCGAACGGCGTGATCATCCACCGGATCCACGACCACCCGTACTGGTTGACGTCGTCGAGGCCCTCGTTGAGCGCCGCCAACCGACGGTACTCCTGCGGCCCGAGGTACAGCCGGTATCCCGCCTCCCCGCCCGTGAGGGGAGCCGCCACCGCGACCTCGAGCGTGGGGAGGCTGTCGCCGGTGGCTCCGCGGAAGGTCGCGGCCGTGAGCGGCGCGCCATCGGGCGGCGCGAGGAGCATGGCCAGGAAGTACTTGTTCTTCATGCCCGCCCAGTCGATTCGTCCCCCGAGCGAAACCGTCTCCCCCTCGTCCACGTCGCCGGCGCTCCGTGTGAGGATCTCACCGTCCACGCGGGCGACCGCTCTCATCTGGTTGTAATCGTCGCCGGGGTTCTTCTCGTTTGACTGCAGACGTGGTGAGAAGCCGGTCACCAGGACGCCCTCCTCCTGGCCGCCGATGGAGAGCCGGTAGTCGACCACGTAGCTCCCGGGTCGGAAGCGATAGGTGTGGACGATCCGCCGTCCGCCGCCTTCCCAGGCGAACTCCAGCGTGCGCCCCGAGTCGCCCTCCACCAGCGAGAGGAGCGTGTCGCTGGGCGCGTAGGTCAGATCGTCGAGCCGAAGGCGGGTGTCCCCGAGGTCGGCCGCGCGGCGCAGGAAGACCGCGTCGGCCGGCACCAGCAGAACGGCCGAGGTGTCACTGGTGAACGACGGGTAGCGGAGGAGCTCGACCTGCTCGAGCAGCGCGCCCAGCGGGAGGAGCCGGGCCCGGTAGAGGGGAGTCTCGATCACTACCGCGTCCGGCGCTTCGGCCCCCCCGAGCAACCGGTTTCCTGGGGCCACGGCCGTGTCCGCCAGCGCCACCGCGGTGTCGGCCGGCACGGCGGGCCGCTCCACCGTGTCGGCGGGGACCGCCGCCGTGTCGGGGCGCCCGGCCAGAGGACGCGCCGCGGTGTCCGGCTCCACCACCCGGGTCGTATCCGCGGGAGCCGGCGGCTCGGGGGGCGGCGACAGCCGGCTGTACCACCACTGGCTCGCCACCAGGACGAGCGCCATCAGCACGAACGCGAGGAGGACGCGCCGCTGGTCCACTCAGCGCGTCCGGCGGGCGTCGCCGGGAGAGCGGCTCGCCTCCGGGACCGGATCGAACCCGCCTTCGCGCCAGGGATGACACCGGACGATCCGCCGCGCGGCGAGCGCCGTCCCGCGGACCGCCCCGTGCCGATCGAGCGCCTCGATCGCGTAGCGCGAGCAGCTCGGCGTGTAGCGGCACACCGGAGGCGTCCAGGCGGTGAGGAGCTGGTAGCCGCGCACGAAGAGGATCAGCAGTCGTTTCATTCTCGGCTTTCGGACGATCGTTGCGGGGGTCGCCGCTCGAGTCGATCGGCCAGCCCGACGAGCTCCGCGCGCAGCTCCTGATAGCTCCGCTCATACGCCGCGGGTCGGATCCGGACCAGCCAGTCGCGGGCCTCACCGCGCTCGAAGAGGACCTCGGCGATCAGAGCCTTCAGACGTCGGCGCAACCGGTTCCGGGCCACGCTCGTGCGGCCGAACTTCGGGGTGATGCAGGTGCCGCGGGACCGGCCGCCGACCGCCGGCCGGGAGAAGAGCTCCAGCTCGCTCCCCCGAACCCGATCGGACCCCAGCAGCGCTCCGATCTCCTTGCGCGTCCGGATGCGGCGCTCCCGCGGCAGCTGGCCCATCGGGTCGACTCGGTCGGAAGATTCTGGTCGGCACCGGCGCCGCGGGCGGTCCCGGTGCGGGGCGAACGGCGACCGGCGCGCCGCGCGTTCGGGTTCGCGACGCTCTCCTACTTGCGCTTGCGGAAGAACTCCGCCGAGACGCTGAGCTTCGAGCGCCCCTTGCGACGTCGCCGCGCGAGCACCTTGCGGCCGTTCTTGGTCGAGCGGCGAGCGCGGAAACCGTGCTTGTTGCGGCGCTTGCGCCGGCTGGGCTGGTACGTGCGCTTCATGATGTCTCCAGGATCGATGCGTAGGGATCGGTTCGAAGAACGGTTCGAAAAAGTAAGCCCCGGCGGCGCGCGACGTCAACCGCGCCCGGTTCCCTCGACGAGTCGCGGCGGCCTGTTGACACCCTCCAGACCCCTCGCTATGATGAACAGCCCTCGACGCGCTTCACGTCCATCTGATTCGGCATTCCAACCCCTCGGAGCTCCATTTTGCCTTCTTCCGAACTGACCCCGCCCGAGGTCTGGTCGCTGATCCTCGAAGAATCCCGAAAGGTCATCAACCCCCAGACCTATCGCACCTGGCTCGAGCCGACCCACGCCCTCGGTCTCGACCAGGAACGACTCCTCGTTTCCGTGAAGAACCAGTTCGCCGCCGACTACATCGAAGGCCAGTACGGCGCGATGCTCGCGGATATCGCCGAGGGCCTCTTCGAGACCCAGCTGGCGATCGACTTCAAGACCGACGAGCCGGCTTCGTCCCAGTCGCGGGCGGTACCGCCCGCGGAAGTCGTCGCGGCCCGCCCGGATCCCGCGGCCGCGCCGGCCAACCTCGGCATGCCGCTCAACCCCCGCTACACCTTCGAATCCTTCGTCGTCGGCAACTCGAACCAGTGGGCCCAGGCGGCCAGCCAGGCCGTCGCGGAGACGCCCGCCCACGCCTACAACCCGCTGTTCATCTACGGCGGCGTCGGGCTCGGCAAGACCCACCTGATGCAGGCCATCGGCAACGATACGCTCGCCGGCGGCAAGCTCGATCGGGTCTGCTACCTTTCAGCCGAGCAGTTCATGAACCAGATGGTCGAGGCGCTCCAGCATGGCCGTACCCTCGACTTCCGCAACAAGTACCGGCGCATGGACCTGCTGCTGATCGACGACGTCCAGTTCCTCCAGGGGAAGGACGCCACCCAGGAGGAGTTCTTCCACACCTTCAACGCGCTCTACCACAGCGACCGGCAGATCGTGGTGACGTCCGACGTCTACCCCCAGCAGATTCCGGAGATGGAGGAGCGGCTCATCAGCCGGTTCCAGTCCGGCATGGTCGCGGACATCCAGCCGCCCGAGCTCGACACCCGCATCGCCATCCTCCAGAAGAAGGCGGAGCAGGAAGGCATCCCGCTGAGCTCCGAGGTCGCGCTCTTCATGGCCCAGGTGGTCAAGAGCAACGTCCGCGAGCTCGAGGGCACGCTCCTCCGGCTGGCGGTCAAGGCGGAGCTCCTCAAGCGCCCGATCGACCTCGATCTGGCCAAGGAGACGCTCCGGGCCGTCATCCCGAAGGCGGACCACGCCACGACGGTCGAGGACATCCAGCGCGCCGTCTGCGAGTACTTCAACATCCGCCTGGTCGACCTGAAGTCTCACCGTCAGA
>JAHWKZ010000068.1 GCA_019347645.1 Gemmatimonadota bacterium
GGCGGGGATGGTTGAGCCGCCAGGCCCCCAGCCGGCCGATGCCGAGCCAGATCCCCAGGGCGAGCGCCCCGAGGGCCGCGGCCACCGCCACGCCGATCGTCGGGAGAGTCGTCACCCGCCGGGGTCGCGGCCCTCGTGGGTGACGCTGCAGTCGCGGCCGCCGCGCTTGGCGGTGTAGAGTGCCTGGTCGGACCAGGCGATCAGCGCGTCCTGGCGGTGGCGCGGCACGCGGAAGCCCTCCGGGCTGAACGGCAGGCAGGCGGCGCCGCACGAGATCGTCAGCGGCCCCCCCTGGAGAGCTTCGAAGTAGTGGGCCTTGATCTCGCGGCGCAGGCGCTCGGCCTGCTGAAAGGCGCCGGCCAGGTTGGTCTCGGGCAGGAGCACCGCGAACTCCTCGCCGCCGTAGCGGGCCACGGTGTCGATGCTCCGGACTTGCTGGAGCAGGCAACGCGCCATCTGGCGAATCACACGATCTCCGGCGAGGTGTCCGTAGGTGTCGTTGACGCGCTTGAGGTAGTCGGCGTCGAGCATCACGAGCGAGAGGCGCGCCCCGCTGCGGTCGCAGCGCTCGATCTCCTCGGCCAAGCGGCGGTGGAAGACCCGCATATTGTAGAGGCCGGTGAGGCTGTCGCGACGGGCGGCCTCGGCGAGCTCGGCGAAGTGCTCGGCCCGCATCAGGGCGTGCCCGGCGGCGTCGGCCATGATCCGGACGAACTTGATCTCGTGGTCGGAGAAGGCGTGACCGGCCCGCTGGAGCCGGATCAGCAGCACGCCACGCGGCTCGTCGTCCGCGAGGATCGGGACGACCAGGATGGAGGAGCGTCGGACATCACCCGGAAGGTCCCAGCGGACGTCGGCCATGTCCGGGTGTTCGTCGGGACGCGAGATCACCACCGGAGCGCGACGCTCCAGTGCGGTCTGGATTTCGGGATAGCGCTCCAGGTCGATCGTCAGCTCGGGCACCTGCTCGCCCTTGTCCACCGCGGCTTCCACGCGGGCCTTGTCCGTCCCGGGCTCGGTCAGGATCACGGCCACCCGGCCGGCGCGGAAGAGCCGGGCGACCAGCTCGGTGAGGCGATCGTAGACTTCGTTGGAGTCGAGCGCGCCGGCCAGCAAGGTGGAGATCTCGAGCGCGTTGTCGAGGAGGGTGGTCGTGGCCTCCTCGCGGCTCAACTCCTCGGTCAAGTACCCGATGACGCCCGCCGTCGTCAGGATCAGCGCGGTCTGGAGGATCAGCACCCCCAGGTCGAGTTGAACCTGACCGACGTGGAGCAAGAGGTGTGCGGCCGCCACGGCGGCCCCCATTCCGACCGCCCAGACGAGCCGGCGCGCGAGCGCGGCCAGCAGCACGGCGCCCAGCAGCAGCGGGTAGAACAGCCACGATTCCCCGCGCAGGTAGAAGGAGAGAATGGTCCCCAGCAGCAGCGCCTCGCCGCCCATGAAGACCGGGTCGAACCGCCGGTGGGCGAACCAGGCGGGCGGAAGAGTGGCGAGCGCCAGGGTGGAGAGGACGAACAGCACCCACGGGAGGAGAATCCAGGCGTTGAGCCCGTCATACGGCGGGTAGACCCACAGCAGCGCCGAGACGATCGCCACGGCGCACAAGTGCAACGCCAGCAGGATCGTCTTCTTGTTCCAGGCCTTCCGTGTCGGCATGTCCCCACTGCTGTGGAGCCGGGTGCCCCCTCGAGCCGGTCCGGTGAAGCGGACCCGCGGAACCCGGCTTGCGCGGCCGGGTATCGGGAGCCACGTTAGTCAGCGATTCTCTCCACCCTTTCCAACTGCAATTCACGGGCCGTCAATCTACCGATTGACCTCATCCATACTCGATCGCATCAGGAGGATCTCCATCGTGAAGCTCGTGGCATCCACCTTCGCGGCCTCGGTCGGCTTGTTTCTGGCCTCGGTCGCGCCCGCCCAGACCCTCCGATATGCCGCCGATGCCGGGGCGACCCATCGCTACGTCCGCTCGCAGGAGGACCACGTGGTCCAGACGGTGAACGGCCAGGAGCAGGTCTCGGACATCGAGAGCTACTGGCGATTTGCCACGACCGTGGAGTCCAGCGAGGGCGAGGACGTGACGATCTCGGTCGTCCACGATTCGATCTCGGTCGTCTCTCCGGCGGCGCAGCAGCCGCTCGACTTCGCCGGACTCTACGGCGTGCCCCTCCGGATTCGGATGACCGACCGCGGCGAGGTCGAGGAGGTCGTGCTCCCCGATTCGCTCCCCGAGGGATTGGGGCGGGTCGACCTGCGGACGGCCTATGGATCGTTCTATCCCGTGCTGCCCGCGGAGGAGGTCCAGCCCGGTTTCACATGGGCCGACAGCACCGAGGTCCGCACCACGCAGAATGGCATGGACGTGACGGTCATGCGGATCAACACCTACACCGTCGCGGGCTCCGAGACGGCCGAGGGTCGCGAGGCGGTGCGGGTCGACTTCGAAGCGGCGTTCGACATCGCGGGCAGCGGTAACCAGCAAGGCGCCGAGATCTCGCTGAGCGGGACGGGCCGTGGCAGCGGGAGGTTCTTCATCGCTCCCGAGCCCGGGCTCTACCTCGGTGGCGAAGAGGATACCGAGATGGCGATGGACGCCTTCGTCAGCGCCGGTGAGCAGAACCTGCTGATCCCCATCGCCCAGACGCGGTCGGAGACCGTGGACCTCGTCGAATGACCGACGGTCGGTCGGCCTCGTCGGTCGGCTGACGAGAATCGAGCCATCGATCGAGCGGAAGCCCGTCCGATAAGGAGCGGGCCTCCGTGCGTTCGAGGGGCCGACGGGAGCCGGTCCAGGACTTGCCTCGGGTTCGGCCGTGCTCGCGCGCGTCCGCACCGCCGCGCTGGCGGGACCCGCGGCTCGGCCGATCGTCGTCGAGGTCGACCTCGCCCGGGGTTTGCCGGCGTTCCACCTCGTGGGACTCCCCGATGGGGCGATCCGCGAGAGCCGGGATCGCGTCCTGGCGGCTCTGACCAACTGCGGTTTCGACGCTCCGCTGCGCCGGATCACGGTGAACCTGGCGCCCGCCGACGAGCCGAAGTTCGGGACGGGTTTCGACCTGCCGATCGCGCTGGCCATCCTGGTGGCCGACGGTCGCGTGGCGAGCGAGAACGGGGAGGCGATCGCGGCGCTCGGGGAGCTGGGGCTGGATGGTCGGGTGCGCCCGGTACGGGGGGCGCTGCCGGCGGCCGCGGCGCTCGCGGCGCTCGGGGCGCGGCAGATCCTGGTCGCCCCCGAGAACGCGGGGGAAGCCGCGCTCGTGGAGGGGCTCGCGGCGATCCCCGCGCCGAGCCTGCGCGACGCGGTCGACCACCTCTCGGGCCTGGCGAGGATCGAGCCCGCCGCGAAGCCTCGGGGAGAGGCGCGGCTCGCGGCCGAGGGCGACTGGGCCGACGTCCGCGGCCAGACAGAGGCGCGGCGGGCTCTGGAAATCGCCGCAGCGGGCTTCCACAACGTGCTCCTCGTCGGACCGCCGGGGGCGGGCAAGACCTATCTGGCGCGTCGCTTCCCGACGATCCTCCCGCCTCTGGCGCCCGCCGAGGCTCTCGAGGTGACTTCGATCCACTCCGCCTGGGGCCGATTGGCCCCCGACCGGCCTTTGCTTCGCCGGCCCCCGTTTCGCGCCCCGCATCACACGATCTCCACCGCGGCGCTGCTCGGCGGCGGATCGCCGCCGCGTCCCGGCGAGGTCAGCCTGGCCCATCGCGGCGTTCTGTTCCTCGACGAGCTCCCCGAGTTCCGCCGGGACGCGCTCGAGGGGCTTCGGCAGCCGCTCGAGGACGGGGAGGTGACGATCGGTCGGGCGGCGCGAACGTGCCGCTGGCCGACACGGTTCCTGCTGGTCGGCGCCATGAACCCGTGCCCCTGTGGCTGGTGGGGTGAGCCGTCGAAGGGGTGCAAGTGCAGCGGGATCGCCCATCAGCGGTATCGGACCCGCCTGTCCGGGCCGCTTCTCGACCGGATCGATCTCCACGTCCACGTGCGCCCGGTGGAGTACGAGTCCCTCGAGGCAGAGGGGGAGCCAGCATCTTCCTCCGATGAAGTCCGCGGCCGGATCGAGGCGGCCCGGATCCGGCAGGAGATGCGAAACGGCGTCGGGGTGTGGAACGCCCGCATCGACCCCCTGGATCCCGAGAGCGAATGCGGATTGGATCGCGACGGAAGGGCTCTGCTGAGGAGCTCCCACGTGCGGTTGGGACTCTCCGCACGGGGCCACGTGCGGGTCCTGCGGGTGGCGCGGACGATCGCCGATCTGAAGGGCACCGAGACCATCGACTCCGAGCAACTGAGCGAGGCGCTCCAGTACCGCGAGGTGAAGGCGACGGGGCCGCGGGAGGAGGGAGGGCCGGCGTCCTGAGTCGCGAGCTGGATCGCTTCCAGCGGCGGGTGGTCTCGAGCTCGGCCCGGACGATCCGCCTGGTGGCCCCGGCGGGATCCGGCAAGACCAGAACGGTCGTGTCCCGCGTCCGTCGCCGGATCGACGCGGGGGTTCCCCCGGACCGGATCCTGTTGCTGACGTTCGATCGGGCGGCCGCGGCTTCGCTCCGGGGCTCGCTCGGCGCGGGCCCGAGCGTCCCCCTCGTCTCGACGCTCAACGCCTACGGAAACGCCCTGTTGAGGGAGCGGGTGCCGGAGGAGCACGGCCGGGTCCTCTCCCGCCGGGAGCGGACGGAGATCCTGGCGCGGGTCCTGGAGCGAAGGGGACGAGACGGGGGGGCGGTCTTCGCCCACACGCTGGACCCGTCCGCCTGGCTCGGGCTGCTCTCGCGGTTGAAGAACGAGGTGTTCGATCCGCGCGCCCGTCCGGGCCCGCGGTTGACGGCCTTCCTGGAGCGCGACCCCCTCGGCAGCGCGATGGTTCCGAGGGCCGAGGGCGCCCGCCGGATCGGCTCGGTGGTGGCCGTGGGGCGGCTCTATCGCGGGTACGATGAAGACCTCCGGGCTCGCGGCGGGATGGACTTCGACGACCAGAAGCTGCGCGCCCTCCTCGCGCTCCTTCGCTCCGACCGGCTCCGCCGGGAGGTCCAGGGACAATGGTCGGAGGTCGTGGTCGACGAGTTCCAGGACATCAACCGTCTCGACTTCGAGCTCGTCCGGATCCTCGCCGCCCGTTCGATCCTGGTGGTCGCCGGCGACGACGATCAGGCGATCTACGCCTTCCGGGGCTGCTCGCACGTGTACCTGCTCGAGCTCGAGGAGAGGCTGGATCGCGCGACCGTCTCCTATGACCTGCGAAGGAACTACCGCAGCCCGCCGAACATCCTGAAGGCCGCGGATCGGCTGATCCGCCGGAACCGCACGCGGATCCCGAAACGGCCGATCGCGCACCGCACCCGCCGGGCGGTGGTGACGCTGAGTCCCCGGGCGGATCCGGAAGCCGAGGCGGCGTCGCTCGCCGAGGCCATCGAGCGCTCCGGCAGGCCCTTCGCCGACTTCGCCGTCCTCTACCGGCTCCACGCCCAGAGCCTGCCCCTCCAGCTCGCCCTGATGGCGCGGAGAATCCCGTTCACGGTGCGGAGAGAGGACGACCTGGGAAGCGAGGACGGGATCGGCCGCCTGAGGGCCCTGGGGGCGGACCCCGACCTGGTCGGGCGCCTCGAGGTCGCGCGGAGGAGCCGGGAGGGCGTCCCGCCCGAATGCGGCGTCAGCCTGCGGACGATCTTCCGCGCCAAGGGCCTGCAGTGGCCCGTCGTCCACCTGGTCGGCTGCAACGACGGAGTCATGCCGCACCGGCGCTCCGCCGTGGAGGACGAGCGGCGGCTCTTCTACGTCGCCATGACCCGCGCCAGCGAGGCGCTCCATCTGTCGTGGATCGATGCGGAGGAGGCGGGGCCTCCGAGCCGCTTCCTGCGCGAGGCCGGCCTGGCGGGTCCGCTCGGATGGCGGCTTCGGCGGCGGTCGCAGCGCGTATGACGATCGGAGGACCGGCCGGTAGGTTCATGGGCCATGTCCGACGCCCTCCGCCTCCAGGCCCTGACGCTCCCCGTGGGCGAGCTCGCGCCGGTCGACAAGTTCTACCGCTGGGCGCTGGCGATGAAGCCGGCCGAGGAGGCCGGCGACGCGGCCCGCGCTCTGGGATGGGGGCACGAGGACCGCCTGCGGCTGGTGGATGCCGCGGCCGATCCGGACGCCGAGGAGGGGGTCACGCTTCGCCTCTCCACGCGTCCGCTCGAGGGGCTCGTCGACTGGCTGGCCGAACGCGGGCTCTCGCCGGCTTCGGCGCGCGTGCCCCCCGAGGACGCCGACGCCGCCCGCGCGGCGTGGCCCGGCGCGGACGTCTTCGTCCTCGACGACGACGTCGAGGCCAACCGCCTCCTGGTCTCGGTCCGCGGGCCCGACGAGCCGCGTCTCGATCTCTTCGCCCCGCTCCCCAAGGAGACGCTCGTGGCGCGGAAGCGGATGGGGCCGTTCACCTGGAAGACGAAGGACTGGAAGGGGCTCGAGGTGCCGGGCCTGCTGGGGGTCGAGCTGGGGTCCCCCGAGCCGGGCCGTCTGACCGACTTCCTCGAGAGCGTCGGCCTGGAGCCGGGGCCGGGCGAGGAGCCCGACGCGCCGCTCGCCGCCGGCGACCACCAGGTGCGGATCGCCGAACGCGAACCGGCGGGGATCTACGGCCTCGCCGTCGTCGTCGGGGAGTCGCGGGTGAAGGACATCGCCCGGACCCTCGAGACGCTGGAGGCGGAATACCGCCACGAGAAGAACCGGATCCTGGCCGCCGATCCGGCCGGTCGGGTGCTCCTCGTCCACGGGGTCCACGGCCGGTGACGGTTCGCCTGGCCGAGGCGTTGCGGGGGGAGAGGGCCGTCCCTACCTTGGCCGACCGATGACCCGCCCCCCCGACATCGCCGAGCTCGAGGCCCGCGCCCGGACGCCCGGACCCGACGCCGACCCACTGGCCGCCAAGGAGCGCCGGCTGGAGGCGATCCTCGAGTCGTGCGGCTCGGTCGTCCTCGGCTACTCCGGCGGGGTCGATTCAACGCTCCTGCTGAAAAAGGCGTTGGACGTACTGGGAGGAGACCACGTCCTGGCGGTCACCGCCGCCACCCCGACCTACGAGCCCGACGAGGTCGACGAAGCCGAGCGGTTGGCGGGCAAACTCGGCGCCCGGCACGCGCGGATCGTCTCCAGCGAGCTCGAGGACGAGGGATTTCTCGCCAACCCGCCGGAGCGATGCTACTACTGCAAGACCGACCTCTACGGGGACCTGAAGGGACTCGCGGCGGAGCGCGGGATCGCGAGCGTGATCGACGGCTCCCAGGTCGACGACGCCGCCGACTGGCGGCCGGGGCTGAAAGCCCTCGACGAGCAGGGGATCGTGAGCCCGCTGAGGGAGGCCGGCTTCACCAAGGCCGACGTCCGGGAGCTCTCGCGGCGGCTGGGGTTGCCGACGGCGGAGAAGCCTGCCAACGCCTGCCTCGCCTCGCGCTTCCCGTACGGGACGGAGATCACGGTGGCCGACCTCGAGCGGGTGGGCCGGGCCGAGCGCGTGCTCCGCGACGCGGGGTTCGACGTGGTGCGGGTGCGCCACCACGGCGCGGTCGCGCGGATCGAGGTGCCGCCCGGGGACCGGGCCCGGCTCCTCGAGGCCGCCTGTGCCGTGTTGCTGCGTCCGGCGTCGCCCTTGATCGCCGAACGGGATCTCGCCGAGCTAGCGCTAGGGGATGGCTATGACGTCGGTCGA
>JAHWKZ010000069.1 GCA_019347645.1 Gemmatimonadota bacterium
ACTTCGACGTCGTCGGCTCGTGGGGCCACCACTACGTCTCGGTCAACCTGCCGGCGATCGAGCCCCGGGGCGAGAGCCGGAACCACGGCTGGATCGGCCGCCAGCTCGCCCGCCGGCTGGATCTGCCCGTCTACGAGGACGAGGAGATCCTGGCCGAGATCCTGCCCGAGGGCGTGACGCTGGAGGAGTTGAAGGAGAAGGGGTGGTGGAAGGACGTCCGGGAGAAGCGGCTCGGCACCGTGCGGCTCGACTTCGACGTCACGCTCCCGGCCGAGGCGCCCGAGGCGTGGCCGCTGACCCTGATCTCGCCCAAGTCCCACCACACGCTGAACTCCACCTTCATGAACATGGACCGCCATCGCCGCGCCGAGGGCCGGCCGACGCTCGAGATCCATCCCGGGGACGCGAAGCCCCGCGCGATCGCCGACGGCGCGGCGGTCCGGATCTTCAACGAGCGGGGCCAGATCCGGGGCTGGGCCTCCGTCACCCAGGACGTCCACCCCGGCCTGGTGTCCCTGCCCGGCCGGTGGTGGTTCGACGGGGAGAACGGCGGGTCGGCGGTGGTCAACGTACTCACCCCCCACCGCTTCGCCGGCGAGCGGCAGACGCCCGTCTACAACGAGTGCTTCGTGGAGGTGGCGCCCGCCGAGTGAGGCGTCCCGCGCGACCTCTTCCCCGTACCGAGGCCGCGTGAGCGCCGGGGTCCCCGCGGTCTCGGTGATCGTGCCCTTCCTGGACGCCCGCCCCTACCTGGCCCGGTCCGTTGACAGCCTGCTCGACCAGTCGCTGCCCCGGAATGCCTACGAGCTCCTGTTCGTCGACAACGGCTCGACCGACGGCGGCGAGGCCCTCGTGGCGGCCCGTCCGGGCGTCCGGCTGCTCCGGGAGGAGAAGCGGGGCGCCTACGCGGCGCGCAACCGCGGAGTGGCGGAGGCGAGCGGGGAGATCCTCGCCTTCACCGATCCGGACTGCGAGGCGGAGAGGGAGTGGCTCGAGCGGATCGCGGCCGCCATCGGCGAGCCCGGCGTCGGGATCGTGATCGGCCATCGCCTCGCTGCGGCCGAGGACGGCCTGCTGGACCTGGTCATGGCCTACGAGTCGCAGAAGGCGGCGTACGTGATCCGCCGCGGGGACGACGAGGTCCTGTTCGGCCACACCAACAACATGGCCGTGCGCCGAGGGGTCATGGAGGCCGTCGGGCCGTTCCTGGAGATCGATCGCGGCGGGGACACCGTCCTGGTGCACCGGGCGGTCGCGACGTACGGGCGCGGCATCCTGCGCTACCACCCGGAGATCCGAGTGCGCCACCTCGAGATGACCGGCCTCGCGCGCTACTACGGCAAGAGCGGCACCTACGGCCGGAGCAACGAGCGGCTGCGCGAGCTGGTCCCGTTCCGGCCGCTCACCACGCGCGAGCGGTGGGGGGTCTTCCGGAGCACCCTGCGGGAGCGGGGGTGGTCGCCGCTCCGGGGCGCGACGCTGCTCGCCGTGCTGGCGGTGGGGATGCTCGGCTACGAGGGGAGTCGCCTCCTCGCCCGGATCCGCGGGTGGACCGGCGGGCGGCGAATCGTCCGCGGGTAGCGGTGCCCCCGGGTCCGAAGCCCCGGACCGGTCGCCAGCGCGGCCCACCCGGATCGTCTAGGTTGGGGTCGTGTCCCGTCGACTCGCGACCGTGCTGTTCACCGACATCGTCGGTTCGACCGCCCGCCTCTCCGAGATGGGCGACGAGGCGTGGACGGGCCTGCTACGGCGCCACCACGCGATCCTCGGCGCCGAGATCGAGCACTTCGGCGGCCGCGAGGTGAAGTCGACGGGCGACGGGATCCTGGCGGTCTTCGGCGCCCCGGCCCAGGCGGTCCGGTGCGCGGTGGCGATCCGGGACGCGCTCCAGACCCTGGGGCTGGAGATCCGGGCCGGGATCCACACGGGCGAGATCGAGGAGGACGCCAACGACGTGGGCGGCGTGGCGGTCCACGTCGCCGCGCGGGTCCTCGATCTGGCCGACCCGGGGGAGATCCTGGTCTCTCGGACCGTCAAGGACGTGATCGGCGGCGCGAACATCCGGCTCGTCCGGCGGCGGGCCCACCGGCTCGAGGGGATCGAGGGGGAGTGGCGGCTGTACGCGGTCGCGAGCGAGCCGGTGGAGGAAAGGCCCCGGGACCTCCCCGGGCCCGTCGATCGTCTGACGGCGTGGCTGTCGACCCGCCGGGGGCGGGCGATCGGGATCGCGGCGCTGGTCGTCCTCGTCCTGATCGCCGCGTTCGCCGTCCGGGGCCTGGTTCGGCCCGGCGGTGCCACGGCGAGCGGCTACGACGCGGTCGCGGTCCTCCCGTTCGACAACCTGTCGCCCGATCGGGACGACGAGTACTTCAGCGACGGGATGACCGAGGACATCATCACCCGGCTCTCCAAGCTGGGGGCCTTCGACGTCATCTCGCGGACCTCGGTGATGCGGTACAAGGACACCGACAGCCCGCTCCGGGAGATTGCCCGGGAGCTCGGGGTCGACGCGATCGTGGAGGGAAGCGTCCGCCGGGCGGGAGACCGGGTCCGCGTCACCGCGAAGCTCGTCGACGGCCGGACCGACACCCAATTGTGGGCCGAGACGTACGATCGTGACCTGGCCGACGTGTTCGCCGTCCAGAGCGACATCGCCGGCCGGGTTGCCGGCTCGCTCCAGGCCACGCTCGAGCCCGGCGATCGTGAGCGCCTGACGCGCTCGCCGACCGACGACCTGAGGGCCTACGACTTCTATCTGAAGGCGCGCCAGGATTACGGGGAGTACACCGCCGCGGCCAACGAGCGCGCGATCACGCTGTTCCGCCGCGCGATCGAACTCGACCCGGGATTCGCCGAGGCGTGGGCGGGGCTGGCCGACGCGTACGCCCAGGAGGCCTTGCTGTTCGCTCCCGAGGCGGCGCCGGCCCTGACGGATTCGGCGATGTCCGCCGCCGAGCGGGCGATCCGGATCGATCCCGAGATCGCCGAGGGACACAAGGCGCGGGGGCTCGTCCTCTTCATGCGTGGGCGGGTGGAGGACGCCCTCGAGGCCACCCGCAAGGCGGCGGAGCTCAATCAGAGCTACCAGCCGGCCGTCCACAACGTGGGCACCATCCTGCTCTTCATGGGCCGTCTCGACGAGGGCGTCCGATGGCTGGAGCGATCCCGCGAGCTGGATCCCCTGAACGTGAACACCCCCATAACGCTGGCGGGGGCGTTCCGCAGGCTCGAGGACGACGTCCGGGTGGACGCGTATCTGTCCCGGGCCGAGGCGATGCACCCGGGCCACTCCGCCGTCGCCGCGGGGCGAATCGTGGCCGAGCTCGTGCGGGGGGAAACCGATCGCGCGATGGAGATCGCGGAGGAGGTCGACATGGCGACCGCGTCGATCGGGCTGCGGTTCATCGTCGGCGAGACACGGCTGATGGCCGGCGATCTCGAGGGGGCCCGGCGCGCGCTGGAGCCCCTTGAGACGGTCAGTCAGAGGGAGGCCGCGGGGACCCCGGTGAGCGGCCCCGCGACCCTGGCCCTCGTGCTGCAGAGGTCGGGCGAGGCCGCGCGCGCCGCCGAGCTGCTCGATCGGCTGGAGTCGGACCTGGAATCGCGGCTGGCCGCCGGTGACCAGACCTCGCTGTCACGCTACCGGATGAGCCGCGTCCTGGCCCTCCAGGGGGAGGACGACCGGGCGGTCGAGTGGTTCCGACGGGCGGTCGAAGCCGGCTTCCGGGACGCGCGCTGGGCCCGACGGGACCCCGCCCTCGAGTCCCTGCGAGGCCAGCCGGAGTTCGAGGGTACCCTGACGGAGCTCGACGCGCTGGTCGACGCGATGCGCCGCCGGGTGGACGAGGCCCGCGAGTCGTAGTCGACTCGACGCGCCCCGGTCGACCCGAGTCAGTTCTTCCGCGAGCGGCCCCGGGTCCGTGGCGGCGGAAACCGGGCGCGGAGCCCTTTCGCTTTGACCTGGAAGAGCGCTTCGGGCTCCGCGAGCCCGTCGAGCCGATGCCGTCCGAGGTCGCGGAAGCGGATCCCGGCGGCCACGGGTCTCTCGACGGCCGCCCGCGTCGCGCCCGACACCAGGATCTGACCGCCGTGACCCGCCGCGCAGACGCGGGCCGCGGTGTGGACGGCCAGGCCGATGTACCCGACGTCGGTGAGGGTCGGCCGGCCGCTATGGATCCCGATGCGGACCCGCACGTCTAGATCGTGCGGCCAGGGCCGCCGGTGGAGCTCGCGCTGCATCGTCGCGGCCGCCACGACCGCGTCGATGGCGCGCTCGAAGACCGCGAAGAACTCGTCGGCGCGGACATCGATCTCGCGGCCTCCGGCTCGGGAGACCGCGGCCCGCAGGACGACGCGGACGTCGTTCAGCAGGTCGCGGTAGCCGTCTCCCATCCGGCGGAGGAGGGCGGTCGAGCCTTCGATGTCCGTCATCAGGAGCGTCAGGAATCCGGTCGGGAGCGCCGCGGCATCGGCCGCCGTCGCCTTCGCCACCTCACCGTACGCGCGGTCGTGCCGGACCACGAAGCGGACGGCGGCCAGCACCGACTCCGCGAGCTTCGGATCGTCGAGCACCGCGGGGTCGTGGACGATCGCGGTCGTGGGGCGCCCGTGATGCTCGAGGTAGGTCACGGCGGGGGACTCCCCTTCCGCCGGGAGCCGAACTGGCTTGCCGTACGCGTCCAGATAGGCTCCCGAAGCGGCCGACCAGTGCAGCACCTGGAGCGTCGGATCACGAAGCACGCTCCGCAACCGCTCCTCCAGCTCACCGGGCGCTCCGGCCCGCCCCAGCTCGATCACCAGGCGGCCGGCCGCCGCGTGCGTCCGCTCCGTCTCGATCTGGCCGGTCATGAAGCCGATCGGGACGATCCCGTATTTCTTGGCCGCTTTCAGGAGCCGGTTCCGAGCGCGCTCCCGCGCGGCGTCGTCCTCGAACTTGACCTGATTGAACCGGGCGAGGGCGTTGCGCACGTGAGACTCGTCGTGGATCGGCAGCCGGCGCTTGCCACGGGAGTCGACGTAGGCGAAGGCGCTGTTCGGGAGTCGGCCTCGCTCGCGGGTGTCGAGCTTCGCCATGCGCCAAGGATACGTACCCCGCGACGGCGTGTCAGCCAGCCTAGGCCCGAAGGACGGTCGTCAGGGCGCGGCGGGTCCTCACGAACCCTCCGACCGGGACACCTCCACGGGGAGGTCCGACCGGTCCGAGGGCGGGGGCGGGAGACCCATCTCGCGCAGGAGCTCCCGCAGCCGGGGATCCTCTCGGAAGGATCCGAGGAGCGGCCAGGTGCGGAGCCACGGGACCCATGGGTGGGCCGGCTCGAACGCGAGCCACCGGGCGGCTTGGTCGTGTTCGCCCAGCGCCCCGTAGATGAGCACGAGGGAGATGGCCTTCAACGGGTCCGGATCCGCCTCCAGTTCGGCGGCGAGCTTGCGCGCTTCCGCCCTGCGACCGGCCAGCGCGTATATCGTGCCAAGCGCCAACGCCCGAACGGGACTCGGGCCCGCGCCTTCGATCGCCTCGATCGCCTCCTCGTGCCGTCCCCGCCCCGCCAGGGCTATCCCCAGAGCCACCCGGGTCCAGGGGAAATCGGGATCGACCTCGAGCGCCCGCTCGGCCGCCGCCTCCGCGCCCTCGTAGTCGCCGCCGAAGTTGTGGATCTCCGCGAGCCATGCGGCGTAAAGTGGGGTCAGCGGGTCGATCTGGACCGCCCGCCGCATCTCGGCGAGCGCCTCGTCCTGGCGGTCGAACAGGTTGAGATACCACGCGTAGTGGGCGTGTGTGCCGGGGAGACTCGGATTGAGCTCGAGGGCGCGGCGGAAAGACGCCTCGGCCCCCTCCCAGTCCCGCTCCAGGTAGAGCTTCCGCTCGGCCACGGCCGCGTGGGCCTCGGCGAAGTCGGGATCGAGCTCGAGCGCCCGGCTGTAGGCGGCGCGGGCCCGCTCGAAGGCATCGGGCGGCGGGTCGGGCGTGTGGCTCGCGAACAGGCTGTAGCCACGGGCCAGCCCGGCGTACGGCAGGGGGCTGCCGGGGTCCTTCTCGACCGCCTCGCGCAGATATTCGAGCCCGCGCTCGATGCCTTCGGGGCTCATCTGATTCAGGTGGAAGTTGCCGCGCAGATACGCTTCGTAGGCCTCGGGATCCACCGACCGGCTGGACGCCAGTCGGGCTGCCTCCTCGGGCGTCAGGGCGATCTCGATCTCGCGGGCGATGTCGCTCGCGATCTCGCCCTGGACGCGGAGCACGTTCGAGAGGTCGCTTTCGAAGCTCTCCGCCCACAGGTGCGTGTCGGTGCCGGCGTGGATCAGCTGCGCGGTGATACGGACCCGGTCGCCGTCCCGCGCGACGGAGCCCTCGACGACGCCCGTCACGCCCAGCTCCTCGGCGATCTCGGGGAGAGACCGGTCGGCCTCCTTGAACCGCATCGACGAGGTTCGAGAGATGACGCGCAGCGCGCCGACCTTAGACAGCTCGGTGATCAGCGCCTCGGTCATCCCGTCGGCGAAGTACTCCTGCTCGGGGTCGCCCGTGAGGTTGTCGAGCGGTAAAACCGCCAGCGAGCGGATCTCGCTCGCCAGGGCCTCCTCGGGTCCGGTGCTGCGGATGCCCGCATAGCCAACCGCCAGGACGACGAGCGCCAGCCCCGCGACCAACGCGCGGCGCGGCCCGACCCGGTGCCGCAGCCGCTCCCAGGCGCCCGGCGCCAGCGCCGCCGCGTCCTCGGGCAGCCCCGTCACCCGAAAGAGCCGCCACTCGCCGCGCGCTCCCTTGAGCTCGCGCGTGCCGAGGTCCTCGAAAGCGAACCCCGATCCCTCGACCGTGTCCCGGACCGAGCGCGAAACGAGGATGTCCCCGGCCCCGGCCTTGGCGGCGACCCGGGCGCCGATGTGGACGGCGATCCCGCGGACGTCGTCACCCGCCCGCTCCACTTCGCCGGTGTGCAGGCCGGCCCGGATCTCCAGGCCCAAGGCCGCGACCTGGTCCCGGATGGCTTGGGCGCAGCGGATCGCCCGGGCCGGGCCGTCGAAGGTGGCAAGGAACCCGTCCCCGGCGGTGTCGACCTCGCGGCCACGGAACCGACCGAGCTCGCGGCGGACCACGTCGTTGTGCGTCTCGAGGAGCTCACGCCAGCGGCGGTCCCCCAGCTCGGCGGCTCGCTCCGTGGAGCCGACGATGTCCGTGAACAGCACCGTGGCCAGGATCCTGTCGGAGTCCGGGGCGCGCCTGGCGCCGGTCAGGAACTCCTCGATGGGGTCGAGGATCGCGTCCCCATCGCCGACGAAGGGGAAGTAGTCGACGCCCGGGACCTCGACCAGTCTCGCACCGGGGATGTGCTCCGCCAAGTACCGACCATGTGCCCCCTCGATCCACCAGTTGTCCTTCCGGTGGACGACGAGGGTGGGGACATGGATCGACGGGAGGACGCGCCTGATGTCGGATTCCTCGATCATCCGGCGCATCGCCAGCACGGTGCCGGGACTGGACCCGAGGCGCTGGTACCTCGCCCACCAAGAGCGGAACCGGGGATCCCCGACCATGGACGGAGCGACGCGATCCAGCAGGATCCCTCGGCCCCAGCCGTACCGCATCTCGCGGATCACCTGTTCCTC